>URYT01000130.1 GCA_900552185.1 uncultured Collinsella sp.
ACCGCAGGAAGCTTGGATACGCCTAGGCGCGGTCCAAGAAATCGTCCGCACCCCCTAGGGCCATAAACAGGAACTATTTCACCGCAACTCATGAAGAGATGTCTAGGTGAGGGGCGTGGATTCCCATTCGCCGGTGGGGTGGGGGATATCGAAGGTTCGATAACCGCAGTCGTAGGCATGGGCCTGAGCCTCGCGGATGTTCCAGCAGATGTCGCAGGCTCGGTGTGCGTCCGAGCCAAAAGTAATCGGCACCTCGGCGTGGGCGAAGCAACGCAACAGCCCGGTCGCGGGATAGTAGTCGTCGAGGCCCTTGCGCGGTGCGGAGGTCGAGACCTCAACGCGGCGACCCGTATCGTGGGCGCATTCGGCCATCTGCTCCCAAAACGGCGCGGGGTCAAAATCGGGTGCAAAGCCTTCCTTCGAAAAGCGCATGACCAGGTCGGGATGGGCCATCACGTCAAAGTTGAGTGAGCTTTCGCAAGCACGGCACCAGTCGTCGACGTAGCGCTCCCACACACCGCGTACCCCCAGGTTTTCCCAAACGTGCAGGTTGGTGTCATCGTCGATCCAACCGCAAAGGGAATCGGGCGTATCGGGGCGAGCGATGTTTTCCGTTCCCGCCGTACCCGCGGCACCGGCCATGATATCGCCGGGGTCGCCAATCCAGTGCACGCTGCCCAAGCGCACTATGGCACCCGCGGACCAGCGCTCAACCAAAGGCTCGCAGCCCTCGTACCAATCGCATTCAAAACCGTAGATAAAGGTGAGCTCCGGCGCAATCTGCGCGGCGAGTTTGTGGGCGTCCTCAAAGGCCAGGCGATGTGCCGCCAGGTCGCCCTCGACAACTTGCACCTCGCAGTTGGCGTCCATGCTGGCGGGCAGGGTGAGGTGGTCGGTCGAGACCATGACGCGACAGCCGGCGGCCGCGGCGGCGCGGATGTTCTCCTCAAACGTGGCATGGCCGTCCGAAAACGAGGTATGGGTGTGGCAATCGACCAGCGGGCATGCGGGCATGGCGACTCCTTTGCATTTGGTGAATCCGCTCCATTGTAATGGCGCGGACCCCGATGCGACGAGCGCGCTGGGGCCGAAATCGACTGGAAAGGTGGGTTGCGTGCGAGGGTCGCCACGCAGCATCGGCCCCGCTCCAAAACGTGTACGTCAGCCTCCAAAAGCCGCAAAAAGTGACATGTTTGGAGGCTGACGTACACGTTTGGATAGGAGCGAGGGCGGCGACGGACGAAAGTCACGCCTGTGCCACGTCCGATGTGCTAGCGTTTGGGTGAATAAAACGAGCCCGTGCGGAAAGGAGCCGGACCGTATGCAATGCGATAGCACATCCCCACTGTCCCGCGAGACCGATGCGCCCGAAACCATCGTCAAGCTGGAGTGCGACATCGACGACGCGTCACCCGAGGTGCTCGCCTATGCCGCCGACCGCCTGCGCGAGGCTGGCGCCCGCGAGGTGCATTGGTTGCCGCTATACTGCAAAAAGGGCCGCCCCGGATGGCAGTTGCAGGTGATCTGCTCGCACGAGGATATCGAGCGCCTACAGACGATCATCTTTTTGGAAACCACGACCAACGGTATCCGACGCCAGGTGATGGAACGCGTCTGCCTGCCACGCCGCTTTGAGCAGGTGGCGACGCCTTGGGGAGAGGTGGCCGTCAAAGTAGCCACCCTGCCCGACGGCAGCGAGCGCGCGACTCCCGAGTACGAGGATTGCGCCCGTCTTGCCCGTGAGCACAACGTGCCGCTCCAGCGCGTGATGCAGGCGGCCCAGAGCGTGGCGCTGCGATTCGAGTAACACGGTAGGTGGGCTCCACACCGCCGGACCCCGTATTCAGCCCCATCAACCCCACCCGAAAGGACCACCATGAAATACCTCATCGCCTCCGATATCCACGGCTCGGAATACTGGACCGAGCGTCTGGTCGCCGCCATCGAATCCGAGCAGCCCGACCGCATCGTGCTGCTGGGCGACCTGCTCTACCACGGCCCGCGCAACGGCCTGCCGCGCGACTACGCCCCCAAGCGCGTGATTCCGCTGCTCAACGCCCTGGCCGACCGCATCATCGCGGTGCGCGGCAACTGCGACGCCGAGGTCGACCAGATGGTCCTCGACTTCCCCGTCATGGCCGACTACGCCACGCTGTTCGACGAGGCCGGCCGCGAGCTGTTCCTAACGCACGGCCACGTCTTTGGCGCCGGCATGCACAACAGCGTCGACCATGCGCCCGCGCTGCCCGAGGGCTCCGCGCTCGTCTACGGCCACACACACATCAAGGTTAACGAGGAAAGCACCGCGCACCCGGGCCTGTGGCTCTTCAACCCCGGCAGCGTGAGCATTCCCAAGGACGGTACGCACAGCTACGGCATCTACGAGGGCGGCGCGTTCCGTCACGTGGTCATGGAGGAGGAATAACCATGGCGCAGCACATGGCTCAGCAAAATGCCCGGGGCTCGCGCGACCTGTCCACGCTGGTTGACGCGTCGGCCGAGCTGCAGCATCTGGTGCAGACCATCTGGCGTCTGCGTCAGCCCGATGGCTGCCCGTGGGACCGCGAACAGACGCATCAGAGCATCGGCAAGAACATGATCGAGGAAGCCTACGAGGCGCTCGATTGCATCGAGGCGGACGACGTGGCGCATCTGCGCGAGGAGCTCGGCGACGTGCTCATGCAGGTCGTGCTGCATGCGCAGATTGCGGCGGACGCCGGTGAGTTTACGCTGGCCGATGTGGCACGCGATATCGACGCCAAGCTCATCCGCCGTCATCCACACGTGTTTGGCGATGTGGATGCCGACAGCCCCGACGAGGTACTCAAGATTTGGGACGAGGTCAAGCTTGCCGAGAAGGCCGCTAAGGACAAGGCCGTGGCGGCAGGCGAGGCTGCGCCCGAGGGCCTGCTCGACGGCGTGCCCACGCATCTGCCGGCGCTGATGCAGGCGCAGAAGGTGTCGCGCAAGGCAGCGGCCGTGGGCTTTGAGTGGGAGACGGTCCAGGATGTGTGGGACGAGGTCGCCGAGGAGCGCGCTGAGTTTGAGGCCGAGGAGCCCGGCTCGCCCGAGCGCGAGATGGAGTTTGGCGACCTGCTCTTTGCCCTGGTCAACGTTGCGCGCAAGGAGGGCATCGACGCCGAGAGCGCCCTGCGCGCGAGCACGGCCAAGTTCCGCCGTCGCTGGGCTGCGATGGAGGCTGCTGCGCGCGAGGCGGGCGATGACCTCGCCGCCTGCTCAACCGCTCAACTCAACGACCTGTGGGACCAAGCAAAAGCAAGCGAGTGAGACCTGCATCTCTCACGGCATCCATTCGCAGAGAGGTCTCTACAAGCAAAAAGCCATATACAACGGAAGATGTGCCAGCTGCGCTTCGGCATCCCACTCGAGTTGTTTAGGGTGCAACACGTAAGCCGTCCCAATTCTCTTGTTAAAGCGCGCGCGGAATCGGTCGAGGGAGATGGTTCCGTATCTGCGTGGCGACTTAACTTCGATGGGGCTGATGCGCGGCTTTCCGGCGGCATTGACATAGGGTCGGGTAACGAGGAAGTCGATTTCCATGCGCTCCTCCCCCTCCTTCTTTCCGCTTTGGGAATAAAAGAAGAGCCTGTGTCCATTGGCCTTTAGAGATTGGGCAACGTAGTTTTCGGTAAGCATTCCTTCGTTCAATCCGATGTCGCCGCGAAGCACGGCCCTGTAAACGTCTTCATCGGTATCGTTGTTGTCAGAGAAGGCAAGCGTTACAAGCAGGCCGGTGTCTGCCATGTAGCACTTGAGTGCTGTTTGCTCCATGCTGAGTGAAAGGCCCACGCTCGGCTCGCTTGCGGCATAGCAGATATTGGCAATTCTCGCGTCTGCCAGCCAAAAGAAGGCTTCTTCGTAGGTGCGCATGCGCGCGTTTTTATCAAGTGAGGAAAGCTTGAATCGCTTTTCGTGCCTAGAGAGTTGACCCGGGATGCCATCGAGTACGGAGACGACTTTGAATTCGTAACCGGTTGCAAAACGAGAGATATCGTTGCGATAGAGCTGGACGATTCGGCGTTTCGATGCGTCGACGGGCGCAAAAGCGCGCTGTTCAACATAGATGGATACCGGCTCAGGCATGCCGCCTACGAGCATGTATTCGCGCATAAGGGAGAACGCTCTGCGATGTAGGGCATCGGGGAGCGGCTTCATTTTGCTAAAGCTCATGCGAATGAGATCGGCCAGCCCCTTTTCGTCCATGCCCCAGAGGAACTCCTCAAAGTCGAGGGGCTCAAGTTCCAAAGACTCTTCCTCGGACGGGATGACGATATCTTTAATGTTCTGCTTGATGCTGAGCAGGGATCCAGTTTCGATGTAGTCGTAACGTCCGTCTGCAACGAGATACTTGATGAGTCCGCGTGCTTGCGGGTACATCTGGACCTCGTCAAAGACGATAAGCGTCTCGTGTTCATAGAGTTTGACGTTATAGAAAACCGAGAGATAGAGGAAGAGTGAGTCGAAGTCAGTGCGATAGTCCTCAAAATATTGCTTAACTTCGGCAGGTGCTTGAAAGAAATCAATGACAAGGCAGGACTTGTATTCGGTTTCTCCAAACGTGCGGGCAAGCGTGCTCTTGCCGACGCGGCGGGCTCCTTCAATAAGAAGTGCTGTTTTACCAGCGCTTTCATGCTTCCATTTAAGTAGTTTGTCATAGGCTTTTCGTTTAAGCATGGCTACCTCGTGCACGATATCCAGAACTTTTATAACCTGATTATGCACGATATCCAGAACTTCAGACCCTTAGATTTGCACGATATCCAGAACTTTGCACGATGCGAAGCACATTATTGGCTCTTACATTCGCAAGTCGGGTAGAAACGGAATGCGGATTGGAGATTTTAATGGAGAGGACCTCTAGAGATGAATGCCTGGTGTAAAAACAAGGGCCCTAAAGAATGATTTCTCCAATTCATATGTATCCATTGGCTAACTTAGGGCATAATGCAAAAAGTGCGACAAGGCTAACTTGCAAACCAAAGCGCCACATTGGCGCAATGCCGTGTCGCCAAGCATTCAACCCATTTCCAAGTGAGAGGGAGACAACATGAGTGACATTTTGGACGTCTACGGTCGTGAAGTGCTCGACAGCCGCGGCAACCCCACCGTCGAGGTCGAGGTCGTGCTCGAGGACGGCAGCTTCGGCCGCGCGATGGTGCCTTCGGGCGCTTCGACCGGCGCCTTTGAGGCATGCGAGCTGCGCGACGGCGACAAGGGTCGCTACCTGGGCAAGGGCGTCTCGCAGGCCGTCGAGCACGTCAACAACGAGTGCGCCAACGCCGTCGTGGGCCTCGATGCCTTCGATCAGCGCGCCGTCGATGCCGCGCTGATCGCCGCGGACGGTACCCCCAACAAGACCAAGCTCGGCGCTAACGCCATCCTG
>URYT01000131.1 GCA_900552185.1 uncultured Collinsella sp.
GGGCCTGGCCGGCGCTGGCCGAAAGGCCCAGGTCCTTGAGCAGGCCGGCGAGGTAGATCTGGCCCTCGTCGTTAACAGTCAGCTCAATATGCTTCTCGGGGAAGTCGGCGAGCTGGCCCTCCTTGAACACGCGGTCGAACTCGGCCTGAGCCTCGTCGCCGGCACCGGCGCCGTGGTAGGTGTCGCACAGGTCGCGGCCCAGAGCGCGCTTGAGCTCATAGGGATCGGCGGAGCCGTCGGCCAGAGCAGCGTCGATCTTGTCGACCTCGGCCGGGGTGAGCGAGCTCGCCAGGCGGTAGTACTTGCCGATCATCTCGTCGGGGATGGACATGGTCTTGCCGAACATATCCTTGGGCGCGTCGGTCAGGCCGATGTAGTTACCGTAGGACTTGGACATCTTACGGACGCCATCGGTGCCCTCGAGCAACGGCATGGTGAGCGCGATCTGGGGCTCCATGCCCATCTTCTCCATGAGCTCACGGCCGGCGAGCAGGTTGAAGAGCTGATCGGTGCCGCCCATTTCCACGTCGGCCTTGATCTGCACGGAGTCGTAAGCCTGCATCACGGGATACAGGAACTCATGCAGGGCGATCGGCGTCTGGGACTGGTAGCGCTTGGTAAAGTCGTCGCGCTCGAGAATACGGGCGACGGTGAACTTGGAGCACACCTGCAGCAGGCCGGCCAGATCCATCGACAAGATCCAGTCGCCGTTGTGCACGATGGTGGTCTTCTCGGGATCCAGGATCTTCATGGCCTGGCTCACGTAGGTCTCGGCGTTGGCCTCGATCTGCTCCTGCGAAAGCTGCGGGCGGGTGGAGTTCTTGCCCGAAGGATCGCCAATCAGCGCGGTACCGTTGCCGATGATGAGGGTGACGTTGTGGCCCAGGTCCTGGAACTGACGCATCTTGCGCAGCGGCACGGCGTGGCCCAGGTGCAGGTCGGGGCTGGTGGGATCGACGCCGAGCTTGATGTTGAGGGGCTCGCCCTTCTCAAGCTTCTTGCGAAGGTCGGCCTCGGGGACGATCTGCGCGGCGCCCGAGGTGATGATACGCATTTGCTCGTCAACAGACAGCATTGGGTATCCTCCTTTTGCTATAGCACCCTCGCCGAAAACGGCGGTGCTGGAAGTCCATAAACTCTCTTATGATAACAAACTGACGCGACGCAGCATCTACGACAGGAAAATCCTCGTCCTGCCGCATGCGTCGATGGCAACTGGCAGACGCGTACCGTCACGCTCGACCAGATAGCGCACCTGCCGACGACGCAAGCAGTCGCGGCAACGGACCTGCCCCGTCGCATCGGTGGCGCAGACGCCCTCGGCGGTCAGCAGGCAGTGCTCGCACACCATGAGCTCGGGACAGTCGGCGTCGACCGGACCCAAGACGCCGGGTTCAGCAGCCAGCTCGGCAATACGCTCCCTGTCATTGCTGAGCAACTCGGCAGGCAAGTATACCCACCCCGCGCCAAGCCCGCGCAGCCAGGCGAGCGTGGCCCGATTGGCGCAGAACACCGGCGCCGCCACGTCAAACGTCGTGCCCAGCTCGCGGGCCATCGCCACCTGCCCCAGGTTGCGGCAAACAATACGCCCGGCACGTTGCATAAGCGCTCGAGTCCGCTCGGCGTCGCCTGCGCGGCACACTTCGTCGAGCACCACCGTCGCATCGGACAGATCCCGCTCATCGCGCGGATCCAAATCCATCAGCTCCCAGGCAAAGACCATACGAGCAAAAGCCTCATGCTTTGCCGGCTCCGCCGGTCCCGCCAACTCCGTCGGCACGTCGCCATCTGCCAGAACGCCCTCAAACGGCAGCACCTCAACGGACTGCTCAGCAGGCGCGACCGCGTCCGCCTCGACCCGCATGCGCGCCAGCGCCGTCGCCGTCTGCTCCAACACGCCGGCGCTGCGGATCAGGTACACCTCGCATCCCGCATCCACCTTACGCTTGCAGTGCACGACAATGCGCTCTCCCGCAGCGGCATCCACGGGGCAAGGCACCTGTGGCCAGCGCTTGGGCACATCGGGACGCGCGTCGGCACCCGGGTAAAATCGGATCTCGAGCGTATCGCCCGCCGCCACGGCGGCATCAAGCTCAACCGTCACCTCTTCGTGACCCACCGCCACCAAGTGGCCCACGCGCACGCCCTGGTTGATCGCGCGCTCAAAGCTCATGAGCTCGGCGCCCGAACGACCCCGCAGATACGCATCGGTAAAGCCGCGGTTGAACGACCTTCCCAGCTCGCGCTCAAGCGCCGGCACCGCATCGGCATCCCATGTGCCGTCGCGCAGCATATTGAGCGCCCGACGCCACACCCTCACCACGTTAAAGACGTAGTCGGGATTCTTCATGCGCCCCTCGATCTTGAGCGATGCCACGCCGGCGGCAACAAGCTCGGGCAGATGCGCGATGCCCAGATAGTCACGCGGACAAAGCAGGCGATCCCCTTCGACAGCGACAACACTCTGCCCCGCCTCGTCCACCAAGTCATAGGATAGACGGCACGGTTGCGTGCAATCACCGCGCATCGCAGAGCGGCCACGTCGAAGGGCAGAGAACCCGCACGCACCCGAGTATCCAATGCAAATAGCGCCGTGACAGAACACCTCGATGGGCACGCCAGTAGCGCAAAGCGTCTCAATCTCTACCACGCTCAGCTCGCGCGCAGTCGTCACGCGCTCAACGCCCAACTCCTTGGCAGCCAACTGCACGGCACCCTCGCTATGAGCGCCCGCCTGAGTGGACAGGTGAATCTCGACCCCCGGAATCGCCGCACGAAGCGCACAGGCCAGCCCGGCATCGGCCACAATCAACGCATCGGCACCCAACGCGTGCGCATGCGCCCCCAACGCCACGGCGTCGGCAAGCTCATCATCGAACACGAACACGTTGAGCGTCACGTACACACGCACGCCATGGGCATGGGCCACGGCACAACCGCGCGCGAACTCATCATCGCTAAAGCCATGCGCGCTCACTCGAGCGTTGAATCCGTCCAGCCCCGCATAGATGGCATCGGCACCCGCCGCAATCGCCGCGAGCATCTGGTCAAGTCCGCCAGCAGGCGCCAGCAGTTCGGGCAGCGCCACTTCAGCCGCCGCCAACTCGCTTTCGCATTGTCCGCTCGATTCCATCGGCCGAATCGCCATCGGTAAACTCCTTGCCAAGGTGTGCTTTCACTCTGAAAATTGCTGCCAACCAGCATACACGAGGCCCCGCATGCCCCGATTGGTTTATCGTGTAATAACTTATGTCCATCCTGCCCGGTAGCATACCTGCCGCCTGGCACGACATACCTGGAGGTCAATATATGGGTCCTCGCCAACGACAGGGGCGCGGTCGCTCTAAGACGCATGCCCTTCCCATGATCTTGCTCTCGTTTTTGGGCTTTCTGCTTATCGCGGGCGTAGCGTTTGGCATCGGCATGATCGGCAACGTCAACCGCTGGCTGTCCGATCTGCCCGACTACACCGATGCCAACGCGTATCTGGTGAGCGAGCCCACCGACATCGTCGACTGCAACGGCAATACCATTGCGAGTTTCTACACGCAAAACCGCAAGTCCATCACCAAGGACCAAGTGTCCCCGTACGTGTTGCAGGGCACCGTCGACGTTGAGGACGAGCGCTTCTACGAGCATGGCGGCATCGACCTCTGGGGCATTGCACGCGCATCGGTGGCAACCCTCACCGGCGGCCACGAGGGCGCATCGACCATCACCCAGCAGCTGGTTCGCAACACCATCTTGCAGGAGGAACAATTCGACTCGACCATCGAGCGTAAGGTGCGCGAGGCCTATATCGCCATCAAGATGGAGGATATGTACTCCAAAGACGAGATCCTCATGATGTACCTCAACACCATCTACTACGGCCATGGAGCATATGGAATCGAGGCCGCCGCCGAGACCTATCTGTCCAAAACCGCCGCCGACCTCACCCTGAGCGAGGCCGCGCTGCTCATCGGCCTTCCCAACTCGCCCTCGCAGTACGACCCCACGGTTAATCCCGACTTGGCGCTGTCCCGCCGTAACAAGGTTCTGGACAACATGCTGCGTCTGGGCCACATCACGCAGGAAGAGCACGATGCTGCACAGGCTGAGCCCATCACGCTTAACGTGACCGAGATTTCGGGCAGTGGCGTCGATGTGTACTCTCAGCCCTACTTTGTCTCCTACGTTAAGCAGTTGCTTGAGCAGGAGTTCTCCACCGACGTGCTCTTTAAGGGCGGTCTGACCGTCAAGACCACCATCGACCCCACCATGCAACAGGTGGCCGAGGAGGCTGTGCGCTCGCAGCTCGACACGCTTTCGCTCGACGGCCTGGACATGGGCATGGTCGTCGTTGACCCCAAGACCGGCTACATCAAGTGCATGGTGGGCGGCTACGACTACAACGCCGACGAGAATCACGTGAACCACGCTACGGCAAAGCGCCCCGTGGGCTCCACGTTTAAGGCCTTTACGCTGGCAACTGCCATCCAAAACGGTATGAACCCCAACGTCACCCTCAACTGCAACTCGCCGCTCAAGGCCAAGGGCACCACGACCGAGGTGCAAAACTACGGCAACCAGAGCTATGGCAACATCACGCTTAAGCAGGCAACGGCATACTCATCCAACACCGGCTACATTCAGGTGGCCGAAGCCATCGGCAATGACAAGATCATGTCGCTCGTCAAAAAGCTCGGCATCGATCCCGCCAAGGACAATATCGAGGACGTTCCCGTCATGACGCTCGGCACCGGGTCCATCTCACCGCTCGAGATGGCATCGGCCTACGCAACGTTTGCCAACGGTGGCTACTACCGTCAGCCCATCGCCATTACCGAGATCGACTCGCGTACCGGCTCGGTTCTGTACCAGCACACCGACAATCCCACGCAGGTGCTCACCGAAGGCGAGGCTGCCGCGGTCACCGATGTTCTGTCCGGCGTCATGCAGGGCAGCGGTACGGGTGCTGCCGGCGCCTTGAGCGTCAACCAGCCCTATGCCGGCAAAACGGGCACCACCGACAACACCACCAACCTGTGGTTCTGCGGCTATACCCCGCAGCTGGCGTGCGCCCTGTGGACCGGCTATTCCGCAGGTGAGATCCCCATCCAAAAATACGGCACGGACCTGCTGGGCGACAGCACCAACCTGCCTGTCTTTAAGCGGTTTATGAACACCGTTCTGACCGGTACCGAGCGCGAGGAGTTTGCGACCGGAACGGCGCCCACCTACAAGAACAACAGCGTCTGGAAGTTCTACGGCACCAACAACGCCAAGAAGACGGAGAACGACGACAAGGACGAGAACGAGGACGAAGAGGAAACTACCACAACGACTACCACGACGACCACGGCCACCGAGACCACGCG
>URYT01000132.1 GCA_900552185.1 uncultured Collinsella sp.
CCTGCCGATTCCTCGGCGGGTCCCGCTTTTCTTTTTCGACTAGGGTGGGCGGTTGCATATCGCCTGCTAGGGAAGGAGCGATCCCATGCCCCAGAACATCTTCGGTACCGACGGCGTCCGTGGCGTCGCCAACGCCGATCTTTCGTGCGATCTTGCGTTTCGCCTGGGTCGCGCGGCGACCAAGTTCCTTGGTCCGGATATCTGCATCGGCCGCGACACGCGTCTTTCGGGCACCATGCTCGAGAGCGCTCTGACCGCCGGCATTATGGCCGAGGGCGGCCGCCCGCATTGCTGCGGCGTCATCCCCACGCCGGCCGTGGCCCTGCTCACCGTTCAAAACGAGCTCGACGGCGGCATCGTCATCTCTGCTTCGCATAATCCGCCGGAGTTCAACGGCATCAAGTTCTTTAGCCGCAAGGGCATGAAGCTTCCCGATGCTGTCGAGGAAGAGATTAGCGCCTGGGTCATGTCCGAGGAAGCCATGGCTGCCGACACGCTGCCGACCGGTGCCGGCGTGGGCCACATCATCAAGATGAAGGATGCCCGCAAGGCATATGTCGATCATGCCATCGATACGCTTGATGGCCTGAGGCTCGATGGCCTGGTCGTTGCCGTCGACTGCGGTCACGGTGCTTCCTGCCAGACCACGCCCGCCGCGCTGCAGCGCCTGGGCGCCACGGTCCACGCCATCAACACCGATTATTGCGGCACCGACATCAACGTCGAGTGCGGCTCTACGCACCTTGAGCCCCTGCGCGAGCTCGTGCTGCGCACCCACGCCGATATCGGCTTGGCCCACGACGGCGACGCCGATCGCGTGCTGTTCGTGGACAGCGAGGGCAATGAGATCGACGGTGACTACATCCTGGCTATCTGCGGTTCTGACCTCGCCGCTCGCGGCAAGCTCGCCAACTCCGAGATCGTCTCGACTGTTATGTGCAACCTGGGCTTCTCCATCGCTATGAAGGAGCAGGGCTTCGAGATGGTCCAGACCGCCGTGGGCGACCGCTACGTTCTGGAGCGCATGCTCGCGGACGGCGCCGTCATCGGCGGCGAACAGTCCGGCCACATCATCTTCCTGGAGCACAACACCACCGGTGATGGCCTGGTGACGGCTCTGCAGCTGCTGGCCGTGCTCAAGCGCACTGGTCGTACCCTCACCGATCTTGCCGGCATCATGAAGAAGTACCCGCAGGTACTCGTCAACGTGCATTCCGACAACAAGGCCGGTCTGGACGATTGCCAGCCCATTTGGGACGCCGTCGCTGCTGCCGAGAAGGAGCTTGACGGCCGCGGCCGCATTCTGGTGCGCCCGAGCGGTACCGAGCCGCTGGTCCGCGTGATGGCCGAGGCCGAGACGCACGAGCTGACCCAGCGCGTTGTCGACGACATCGTCGAGGTTGTCAAGCGCGAACTTCCCTAATGGTCAAAAACCGTTGCCAAGTGGTAAACTGTTAAGGTTATTTTGATTGATTGGTATGTCCGAGGGGGAGCATGTTCACTAAAGTCCTAAGGTCTTTTGGTATGCGTGGTCGAGTCCTTACGCTGGATGCTCCCATCTCGGGCGATGTCATTCCGCTTTCCGAGGTAAACGACCAGACGTTTGCCACCGGCCTTTTGGGCCAGGGCGTGGCGATTCGGCCCACCGGAACGCGTGTGATTGCACCGGCTGATGCCAAGGTCGAGGCCATTTTTCCCACGGGACACGCTGTTGCGCTTAACACGGTCGATGGCTTGGACGTGCTCATCCACGTTGGTTTGGACACTGTTCAGCTCGAGGGCAAGCACTTTACCGTACATGCGCAAGTGGGTGACATCGTCCATAAGGGCGATGTACTCATTGAGTTCGATCGCGAGGCAATTGCCGCCGAGGGCTACGATGTGACGGTTCCCATCTTGGTGTGCAACTCCGTTGAGTTCTCGAGCATCAAGGGCTCCGTTGGCGTGCATGTCGAGGAGATGGACCAGCTCATTGTTGCTCGCGAGCGCTAGCAAGTGCACGTGGCCATTAGCCTACAATTCAAACACGTTTACGGAGGGCGCCCTTGAAAGAGGGCGCCCTCCGTGGCAAGATGAGTTTTGTCCGAAGCCAAACAGCTTTGGGTCACCGTGGACGGGCAGGGGCCTCGACGCGGCTAGACACGAGACACATACATTACGCGACCTCGCCCTGGTGGCCGCACACGTTGGTTGCGGCCGACGCGGGCCGCGGGCAAGTGCTTGTAAGGGAGCCTTGCCTCTCTTGTACGAGAAAGGACGCGTAATGAAGATCATTAAAGCTAAAGACTACGAGGATATGAGCCGCAAGGCCGCCAATATCATTTCGGCGCAGGTTATCCTCAAGCCCGACTGTGTGCTGGGCCTTGCCACCGGCTCCACCCCGATCGGTGCCTACAAGCAGCTCGCTGCTTGGTACAAGAAGGGCGACGTCGACTTTGCCGAGGTCAGCACCTACAACCTGGACGAGTATCGCGGCCTTTCGCACGACGATCCCCAGAGCTATCACTACTTCATGCGTGAGAACTTCTTCGATCACATCAACATCGACCTGAACAACACGCATGTGCCCGACGGTTCCAACCCCGATGCCGCCGCTGCCTGCTCTGAGTACGACAAGATTGTCGCCGACGCCGGTTACCCGGATCTGCAGCTGCTCGGCATTGGCAACAACGGCCACATCGGCTTCAACGAGCCCGATGACCACTTCTCCAAGGGCACGCACTGCGTCGATCTTACCGAGAGCACGATCGAGGCGAACAGCCGCCTGTTCGACAACATCGAGGATGTGCCCCGTCAGGCCTATACCATGGGCATCCAGACGATCATGAACGCCTACATGGTGCTCGTCGTCGCCAACGGTGAGAAGAAGGCCCAGGCCGTGCACGACATGTGCTTCGGGCCCATTCAGCCTTCCTGCCCCGCTTCCATCCTGCAGTTGCACCCCAACTGCGTGGTCATCGCCGACGAGGCTGCTCTTTCCCTGTGCAAGTAAGCGCCCGCTGATATATCGATGAGATTGCGACCTCCGTTTTTGGGGGTCGCTTTTTTATGTAATTGCAAGCCGAGAATAGGGGTCTGAAAAATACCCGAAACAATCTGACCAGATTTATCCGCTGACAGAATAATTATCAACACTGGCGGAACTTCCATCTTTCGCAGAACGGCCGGGCATATGCTCACTGATACATTCTACCTGGTTAAATATTTGCTATGGACAGCAGGTGATCGAGAGGGGGAAGGAGAGGAGGAGAGCATATTGTGACCCAAATCCCGATTTATCTGACCCATAGCTGATGGGGCAGTAAAAATGCGAGCATTTAACGATCGATGGCGAATGACGGCCATTATCGTGGGGGCAATGCTCGCAATCAGGTGAAGGGAAGGAAGATGGCTGAGCGAGAAGAAAGGGATCGAGAGGTATATGTGGACGGACCGGCGCACGAGGGCGGTCCGGTCGTGCCCGCAGAGCGCTTGGTGCACCGCGAGCGCTTGCTTCGAGATCTGAGGACACAGGGAGAGGAAGCCGGTATCACGGTTGTTGTCGCGCCGGATGGTTTTGGCAAGACGACATTACTTGTTCAGCGCGTCGCAGAAGTGCGGTCGTGCATTGAGAGAGGGTCAGCCCGCATGCTGGACCTGGAGGGCCTCGACGAGGTGCAGGCGTATGAGTCGATCAAGCGACTGTCGGAGGATCTCGATCCCCGCATGAGGCCGCTTATCGCGCTCGACAACCTGACGACACTGCAAGAACACGGCATCGAGGCGATGGTCGGCCTGCTGCGCTCCATGAGGGGCGAAGGCTTCGAAATAGTGGTGACCTGCCGACCGAGCAACAGGGCGTTTGTGGCGGCCATGGGGGATTCGTACAAGATTACGGCCCAGTCGCTGTTGGTGAAACCCCGTGAATATCCGGCGTGGGCACGCAAGCTTTCGATTGCGAGCGGGTTGGATGTGTACGGGCTGACTCAGGGGGTCCCGCGTCTCGTGGCGATGTTGGGAGATGCGACGTCGATCGACGAGATGTCGGTTGCCTTTGAAAATGCGACAGTCGAGTTGTATCGAGGCGTCGTATGCGAATTGAGGAGGAGCAGGGATTCCCTGTATCGGACCGTGTGCCTGCTCATCATGAGCGGTTTTGGCAGCATTCGAGATTTCGATCGCGCAGGCATGCGTGTGCGTAAGGACAGTTGGCTTCGCCTGGCTCGGGAGTATCCGATTTTCGGGTTTGATGCGAAGGGAGACGCGTACCGATGCATGTCAAACCGCGGAGTCCCGTTTTCTGAGCTGAAATGTGAGCTCGTGCACGCACGTCCGCTGTATGCGGTCCGCGCGGCGAAGATGATGTTGGAAGTGGGCAATATCGACGGAGCCGTTGCGTTGATGCGCATGTTCGAGCGAGAGGGGGATGCGACGGCGCTCATCGCCGAATATCCCACAGCGTGTGCGTTGAGCGGCAATGGAGCGTTTCTGACCGCGTTGGTGGAACGTATGGGCGGAGCTGCGGTTTGTTCGATTCAGGTAGGCGTTGTTCTGGCCCTGCACCTGTGCGCGCTGGAGCGCGGGGATTACCGGGCTGCCCGAATTATGGCGGCGGAGCTGCGCAGACGCTCGTCGGAGATTCTGGATGAGGTGAGCCCGAGCGCTTGGCGTGAGTCAACGGCTATGGCCGCAGTCTGGAGCGATTGCTCGGGAGTGGCGCTTCCTGACCTGAATCATGGGAAGGGACATGATTGCGAGACGGCGGCCTCGCGGCAACTGGAGCTCCATGTCCGTGTACAGAAGTGCATCATGGCCGGAGACGGGGCGGTGAGCATCGATGAGGGCATGGGAATCAATGAGGCTTCCCTCGGCGCGAAGGGTATCTCGATACCAGGAGTCCTCCTCGCGTGCGATCGAATTCTTCTCGACGCATTCAAAGGCGATGTGGGAGATGCTCGCGCGCTCGATAGCCACCTGCAGGAAGTGGCCCGGTTGTTGACGGGGCGGCATCTCGACCCAATTGCGTCATATGTCCGCGTGGTTGGCTCGACCTGTCGTTTGATGGCAGGTTTGCCCGTGGTGGACGAGCGCGCGTTCGTTGACGGGGGCACGGCTTCCGTTCGGTGCTCCGATTTCGGCATGCAGCTGTATTGCCTGGTCGGTGAGGGCTGGCAAGATCTGGCGGTCGGGCAGATCGTGAGTGCTCAGTTCCGCGCCCAACAGGTGAAGAAGCTCGCGTCCCCCGATCAAGGCTTTGTCCTGGCCTGGGCGAGCTTCTTGGAGTGCGCCGCACATTTGCTCAATTCCTCGCATGTCGTGCTTAACGAGGAGGCTGACG
>URYT01000133.1 GCA_900552185.1 uncultured Collinsella sp.
CGGCGACCGAGCGCCCGCCGGCCCCACACGCCGACCTCAGCGATGCCGAGCGCACCGAGATTGAGCGCCAAGTGGCGCCCATCGAAGACCAAAAACTGCGCGAGGCCCTCGAGAACGCCATGAGAGCCAGTGCCGAGTGGGCCAAGGGCGTGCAAAGCAAAAAAGAGCCTTAAATCGCATCTGGTGGCCTTGTAGAGCCAAATACCCTCGTTCCCGAGGGTATTTTTTTACGATAAACTAGTAAGGCTGTACACATTTTCTTGACTGAAGGAGGACGTGTGGCAAACGAAAACGATTACGATGGCGGCGAGATTAAGATTCTCGAAGGTCTCGAGGCCGTTCGTAAGCGCCCGGGCATGTATATCGGCTCGACGAGCGCCAGCGGTCTGCATCACCTGGTGTGGGAGATCGTTGACAACTCCGTCGACGAGGCCATGGCCGGTTTCTGCACCGAGATCCAGGTGACGGTCCACGCCGACAACTCCATCACGGTCGTCGACAACGGGCGCGGTATCCCCGTCGACGAGCACCCTGTTAAAAAGATCCCGACGCTCGAGGTCGTCATGACGATTTTGCACGCCGGCGGTAAGTTCGATAATTCGGCCTATAAGGTCTCGGGCGGCCTGCACGGCGTTGGCATCTCCGTCGTCAACGCACTGTCCAAGCGCGTGGTCGTTCAGGTTCGTCGCGACGGCAACACCTACGAGATGGAGTTCTCGCGCGGCAAGACCGTCAAGAAGATGGAGGTCGTGGGCACCTCGGATTCGACGGGCACCACCGTCACCTTCTGGCCCGACGACGAGATCTTCGAGACCTGCATTTACGATTTCGATACGCTGCACAACCGTCTGCAGGAGACGGCGTTCCTCAATAAGAACCTCAAAATCGTGCTGACTGACGAGCGCGAGTCTACTCCCCACGTGGAGGAGTTTTGCTACGAGGGCGGCATCATCGACTTCGTCAAGTTCCTTAACGAGGGCAAGGACGTCCCCGAGGCCTTTAAGGAGCCTATCTACATCGAGGGCAAATCGGACCCGGACGCACCTGTGGCCAAGATGGGCGAGGTTGAGGTTTCCCTGCAGTGGAATAGCGGCTACGGCGAGAACGTCATGTCGTTTGCCAACGACATCTACACCCCCGAGGGCGGCATGCACCTTGAGGGCTTCCGCACCGCGCTCACCCGCGTGATCAACGACTATGCGCGCAAGCAGAACCTGCTCAAGGAAAAAGACGCCAATCTGACCGGCGACGATGTGCGCGAGGGCCTTTCGGCCGTTATCTCGGTCAAGCTGCCCGATCCGCAGTTTGAGGGCCAGACCAAGGCCAAGCTCGGCAGCTCCTATATGCGCGCGCTGACGCTCAAGATCGTGACCGACGGCCTCGCCGATTACTTGGAGGAGCATCCCAAGCCCGCCCGCGAGATCGTCAAGAAGGCGCAACAGGCCTGCAAGGCGCGCAACGCCGCCCGCAAGGCGCGCGAAGCGACCCGTCGCAAGAGCCTGCTCGAGACGGCGTCCCTGCCCGGTAAGCTCGCTGACTGCTCGGTGCGCGATGCCGAGCTGACCGAGCTCTTCATCGTAGAGGGCGACTCGGCAGGCGGTTCGGCCAAGGACGGCCGTCGCCGAGACATCCAGGCGATTCTGCCCCTGCGCGGCAAGATTTTGAACGTCGAGCGCGTTGGTGACCATCGTGCGTTCTCGAGTGACACCATCCAGTCGCTGATTACCGCGATCGGCTGCGGCGTCACGACGAGTGCCGGCGACGGCGGCGATTTCGATATCACCAAGGCGCGCTACCACAAGATCATCATCATGACCGATGCAGACGTCGACGGCGCGCATATCCGCATCCTGCTGCTGACGTTCTTCTACAAGTACATGCGTCCGCTGATCGATGCCGGCTACGTCTATGTTGCCTGCCCGCCCATCTTTGGCATTAAGGTGCGCAACAAGATCCACTACGTGTATCCCAATGGACGCCAGCCCGAAGACGAGATCCTGCGCGACACCATCCAGAGTCTGGGCCTGAACCCCGACGATAACGACGAGGACGGCAAGGCCAAGGACGGCAAGATCACCAAAAAGCGCAAGGGCTATACCGTCCAGCGCTACAAGGGCCTGGGCGAGATGGACCCCAAGCAGCTTGCCTCGACGACGATGGATCCCAAGACCCGCATCCTGCAGCGTGTGTCGATCGAGGACGCCGTGGTGGCGGACCGAGCCGTGCGCGAGCTGATGGGTTCCGAGGTCGGCTATCGCCGCGAGTACATTGAAAAACATGCGCATGACGCGCGTTTCCTTGATGCTTAAGAGGAGGTAACGTGGCAGACGATATCAACAATAACGAGGGTATGGGCGAGGCCGGCGATGCCGGTATGCCCGATGATCTGAAGCGCCTGCTTGCCCGTGCTGAGCAGGGCGAGGACGGCGATCCGGACGCCTATAACCCCGATGCCGATGATGATGAGGAAGAGGACGACGACGGTGAGCTCGAGGAGAGCTTTGGCGAAGTCGATCGTGGCGCCTCGGCCGGCGAGGACATCAACGGCGGCCAGCTCCAGATTTCGGAGTTCGGTCGCGAGATGAAGCAGTCGTTCATCGAGTATTCGATGTCGGTTATCACAGCGCGTGCCCTGCCGGACGTGCGCGACGGCTTAAAGCCGGTACACCGCCGCATCCTGTACGCGATGAACGAGAGCGGCATCTACCCCAACCGCCCACACAAAAAGTCGGCCTGGACGGTCGGCGAAGTTATCGGTAAGTACCACCCGCACGGTGACTTTGCGGTCTACGAGGCCATGGTCCGCCTGGCGCAGTGGTTCTCCATGCGCACGCCGCTCATCGACGGTCACGGCAACTTCGGCAACATCGATGGCGACGGCGCGGCGGCCATGCGTTACACCGAGAGCCGCCTGGCCAAGCCCGCCATGGAACTGCTGCGTGACTTGCAGAAGGATACCGTCGACTGGCAGCCCAACTACGACGAATCGCTCGCCGAGCCCGTGGCACTGCCTGCGCGCTTCCCCAACCTGCTGGTCAACGGCAGCCAGGGCATCGCCGTCGGCATGGCCACCAACATCGCCCCGCATAACCTCACCGAGGCGATCGAGGCCACCTGCTACCTGATCGACAACCCCGACGCCACCGTCGACGAGCTCATGCAGATCATGCCCGGTCCGGACTTCCCCACCGGCGCCATCATCATGGGCAGCGCCGGCATTAAGCAGAGCTACGAGACCGGCCGCGGCTCCATTACCGTGCGTGCCAAGGCACATGTGGAGTCCACCAAGACCGGCCGCAGCCGCCTGGTCTTTACCGAGATTCCCTACATGGTCAACAAGGGCACCCTGCAGGAGAAGATCGCCCAACTCGTCAACGACAAGCGCATTGAGGACATCTCGGATATGCGCGATGAGTCCAACCAGAAGGGCATCCGTCTGGTCATCGAGCTCAAGAAGGGCGTCATTCCGCAGGTCGTGCTCAACAACCTGTATAAGTACACCTCGCTGCAGACGACCTTTGGCGCCAACAACCTGGCACTCGTCAACGGCGTTCCCAAATGCCTGAGCCTGCGCGAGATGCTGCAGCACTACATCGACCACCAGGTCGACGTCGTCACCCGCCGCACCCGCTTCGACCTTAAGAAGGCCCAGGCCCGCGCGCATATCCTCGAGGGCTACCTGATGGCCCTTGACCATATCGACGAGGTCATCAGCATCATCCGCTCCTCGCAGACCGACTCCGAGGCCAGCAGCCGACTGATCGAACGCTTTGGCTTTACGCCCGAGCAGACCACGGCCATCCTCGAGATGAAGCTGCGCCGCCTGACCGGCCTGGAGCGCGACAAGATCCAAGAAGAGTTGGACGGCCTGCGCCGCGCCATCGCCTACTACGAGGACCTGCTGGCGCACGAGGAGAAGATTCTGGGCGTCATCAAGGAAGAGATGCGCGAGATCTCCAAGAAGTTTGGCGACAAGCGCCGTACCGAAATCAGCCAGGTTGAGAAGGACCTGGATGTCGAGGACCTCATCGCCGACGAGGATATGGTCGTGACCATCACCCACACCGGCTACGTTAAGCGTATCCCAGTGGCTGCCTACCGTGCCCAGAAGCGCGGTGGCAAGGGCGTGTCGGGCGTCAACCTCAAAGAGGACGACGTTATCGATGAGATGTTCATCGCGTCCACGCACGAGTACGTGCTGTTCTTCTCGAGCAAGGGCAAGGTCTATCGCCTGAAGGTGCACGAGCTGCCGGTGGGTACGCGCCAGGCGCGCGGTACCGCGATCGTCAACCTGCTGCCCTTCGAGGAAGGCGAGAAGATCGCGAGCGTCATCAGCTGCCGCGAGTTCCCGGCCGACGAGTACCTGATGTTTGCCACCAAGAGCGGCATGGTCAAGAAGACCGTGATGAGCGCATATGACCGCAGCCGTCGCGACGGCCTGATCGCTATCAACCTGCGTGACGACGACGCGCTGCTGAACGTGCGCCGCGTGCGCGAGGGCGACAAGATTATCCTGGCCACCACCGCGGGCAAGGCGATCATGTTCTCCGAGGAGCAGGTGCGCGCCACCGGCCGCGATACCAGCGGCGTTCGCGGTATCGGTATGAAGGACGGCGTGAGCGTTCTGGGCATGGAAGTCACTAACGGCAACGGCGATCTGTTCGTCATCACCGAGCGCGGCTACGGCAAGCGCACGCCGGTTGCGGACTACCCGGAGCAGAATCGCGGCGGCCAGGGCGTCTACACCATCCAAATGACCGAGCGTAAGGGTAACCTCGCGGCCATGAAGACGGTGGGCCCGCAGCACGAGCTGTTCATCGTGACGGAGGGTGCGACGGTCATTCGCGTCAAGACCGACGAAATCAGCCAGACTGGCCGCGCCACCCAGGGCGTCAAGATGATGACCGTCGACGACAACGACCGCATCTGCGCCGTAGCCCGCATGACAGCCGCCAAAGAGAGGCCCGAAGGCGAAGCCACAGAAAACGGCTCTGCTTCCGAAGAAACCCCTGTCAATCTAGGTGACGGCAACGACATGCCAGAAGATCTCCTCGACGAGTAAGAGGTCCTGGCTGGTAGAAAATATCAGACCCCATATATCGGCGGTCGGCGCACCTGCGCGCCGACCGCTTTTTTGAAAACCTTGGGACTCGTGTTCGCCCCGGTCGCGCGGCGGCATGCGAAGTCGCCTGCTCGGACAGTCCTGCTCGCACGGAGAGCACATTAAGTGCTCTCCGGC
>URYT01000134.1 GCA_900552185.1 uncultured Collinsella sp.
TCGTCCCACGTACGGGACGACCGCCGCTTTTTACTATCTACCGACTGACGCCGCGGGGACAGGCCCCCATGCGCCAAGGGGTTGACTAGAGCTCGCAGGCAACCTTGTAGCCATCGCCGATGGCGTCGCGAATGTTGCCGCACTTGTTGGCATCGCCCAGCACGTGGGTGGCAACACCGGCTGCAGCCAGGTCGTCGGCCAACTTGGTATTGGGGCGATAGCCCATGGCAAGCACCAGCGTATCGGCATCGGCGATGGTGTGGACCTCGCCATCCTTCTCGTAGCTGATGGCATCCTCGGTAATCTCGGTCACCTTGGCCTCGGTCAGCACGTGAACGCCCTTGGAGAGCATGCGCGTGATGAGCACCGCGCGGCCGGCACCGCCCTCGTTGGCGGCGAGCGTCTTGGTCATCTCGATGACGGTGACATCGCGGTTGGCCGGCGACAGATCATTGACCAGCGGGGCCAAGTAGTCGGCCGTCTCGCAGCCAACGGTCCCGCCGCCCACGATGACGATCTTCTTGCCCGGGAAAGCCTTGCCACCCAGCAGGTCGTCAGCCGTCATAACCTGCTTAAAGCCCTGCATGAAGGCCGGAGCGATGGGCTCGGCGCCATAAGCCAGGACAACCTCGTAGCCCGCGTAGTCACGCTGAATGTCCTCGGCAGTAAGCTCGGTGCCAAATACGCACTTCACGCCGGCCTCGGCCAGGCGACGATACTGATACTTGATCACGCGGGTGAGTTCCTGCTTTGCCGGCGGAACGGCTGCGATACGCATCTCGCCGCCCGGCTCGTCCTGCTTATCCACAAGCACCACGTTGTGACCGCGCTTGGCGGCAATGAACGCCGCCTCCATGCCCGCGGGGCCGGCGCCCACAACGAGCACGTTCTTGGCCTTGGCGGCGGGCTCGTAGCCGGCCTCGTCGCGCTCCACGTCCGGGTTGACGGTGCAGGAGATGCGCTTGCCAAACATAATGCCGTTCAGGCAGCGCAGGCAGCCAATGCAGGGGCGGATGTCGTCAGCGTTGCCGGCAGCGGCCTTGTTGCAGAACTCGGCATCGCACAGATTGGCGCGGCCCATCATGCAGATGTCGGCAGCGCCGTCCTCGATCAGCTCCTCGGCAATCCAGGCCTCGTTGATACGGCCGACGGTGGCGACGGGAATGTTGACGTGCTTTTTGATCTCGCGCGAGCAGGCGGCGTGCGAGGCCTGCTGGGTACCGGCGGCGGGAATCGCGGAGCCGCGCTTGATGGTGGTGCCGCCCGACACGTGAATCATGTCGACGCCGGCCTTCTCCAAGCGACGCGAGACATAGATCATGTCGTTGAGGGTCAGGCCGCCATCGGTGTACTCATCGCCCGAGATACGAACGTCGATGATGAAGTCCTTGCCGCAGCGCTCACGAATCTCGGCGATGACCTCGAGCAAGAAGCGCATACGGGCGTCGAGCGAGCCACCATACTCGTCGGTACGCTTGTTGTAGAGCGGAGTCAAAAAGCCGCCGAGCATGCCGTGGGCGTGTGCCGCATGGACTTCAACGCCATCGACGCCAGCCTTCTGCATACGAACGGCAGCGTCGCCAAACTGATGCGTGAGCTCGTGAATCTCGTCGACCGTGATGGGGCGCGGTGCCTCGCGGGCATAGGACGGGCCCACAAAAGACGGAGCGATCAGGCGCGGCGTGCCCGGAATGTTAAAGGCCATGTAAGCGGGGTGGAAGAGCTGCGGCATGATCTTGCAGCCGTACTCGTGGACGGCCGCGGCGAGCTTTTCCCAGCCGGGGATAAACGTATCGTCGTAGCAGCACATGTCACCCGGCAGATAGGTATAGGTGGGCTCGACCGTCACGACCTCGGTGATGATCAGGCCCACGCCGCCCTTGGCGCGGGCACGGTAATGATCGACCAAATCGTCGGTCACATAGCCATGATCGGCCAGGTTCGTGGACACCGGCGGCATAAAGACGCGGTTCTTGACCTCGGTCGTACCGACCTTGATCGGGCTAAAGAGCATCGGGTAGGCGGAGGACTCCATACAGGCTTCCTTTCGTTTAAGCCGCTCGGCGGCAGTTGCTGACGTATCTATCGTATCAGCATCCGCCGCATTCGCACTCGCTCGCACTCCCTACTTTCAATCCCGATCCTCACAAAAAAGTTGTGGTGGGATACGGAGTAGATGAGACTTTTGACAGGCAAAAACAGTCCGTATTCCACCGCAACTGATGGGCGGGGTGGAATTGAGGGCTCAGATAGCCAGTTATGCCCTCATCCGCCACTCCCTCACCTACAGCGCGCCGTCCAGCATAAGGTTCACCTTGAGCACGTTGACCGTGGGCTCGCCGAAGACGCCGAGGAATCGGCCCTTGGTGCACTGGACGATGATCTCGCGTACCTCGCCTTCGCTCTTGCCCGTGGCCTTCGCCAAGCGCGGGACCTGGTACTCGGCGGCATCCGGAGAGATCTCCGGGTCGAGGCCGGACCCCGAACACGTCACCAGGTCGACGGGCACAGCGTCCATATCAGCATCGGGGTTGGCGGCGCGGATCTTCTTCACGCGCGCATCTATCAGCTGCCGATACTCCTCACTCGCCGGGGACAGGTTGGACGGGGCACCATACGCCATGAGCTCGCCGCCTTCGCCTTCGACGATTGACATGTTCTGGATACGACCCCACATGTGGGCTTCGTCATCGAAGTTCTGGCCGATGAGCTCGGAACCCACAACCTTGCCGTCGACCGTAATGAGTGAACCGTTCGCCTGATACGGGAACGCAACCTGGGCGATGCCGGTCACGACGAGCGTATAGCCCAGGCCGCAGACAACGGTAAACAGCGCGAACACGCCCAGTGCGCGCGATGCAACACCTTTGAACATACAAACCTCCACTTACATAATGCCGCAGAACGCGAGCAGCATGTCGATGAGCTTGATGAATACGAACGGGGCAACGATGCCGCCCAGACCCCACACGAGCAGGTTGTGGATCAGCAGCCGTCCGGACGGTACCTCGCGGTACTTAACGCCCTTCAGCGCGGCCGGGATCAGCGCGACGATAACGAGCGCGTTATAGATGATGGCCGAAAGAACCGCGGACAGCGGGCTTGCCAGACCGAGGATGTTGAGAGCGTCCAACCCGGGGTAGATCGGCGAGAACAGGGCCGGGATGATAGCGAAGTACTTCGCCATGTCGTTGGCCACCGAGAAGGTCGTGAGCGAACCGCGGGTCATGAGCAGCTGCTTGCCGATACGCACGACCTCGATGAGCTTGGTGGGGCTGGAGTCGAGGTCGACCATGTTGCCGGCCTCCTTGGCAGCCTGGGTGCCCGTGTTCATGGCCACGGCGACGTCGGCCTGGGCCAGAGCGGGCGCGTCGTTGGTGCCGTCGCCGGTCATGGCGATCAGGTGCCCCTCACGCTGGAACTCGCGGATCTTCTCGAGCTTGCCTTCAGGGGTGGCCTCGGCCAGGAAGTCATCAACGCCGGCCTCGGCGGCGATTGCCGCAGCGGTGAGCGGGTTGTCGCCCGTCACCATGATGGTCTTGATGCCCATCTTGCGCAGGTCGGCGAACTTCTCCTTAACGCCGGACTTGATGATGTCCTTGAGGTACACAACGCCCAGCACGCGGCAGTTCTTGGTCACGACCAGCGGGGTGCCGCCGGCCTTGGCGATGCGCTCGACGGCCTCGTCGCACTCCTGGGAGAACACGCCGCCGGCTGCCTCCACATAGGTGCGCACGGAATCTGCAGCGCCCTTGCGGATCTCATTGCCCTCGTAGTTCACACCGGACATGCGGGTCGCCGCGGTGAAGGGGATGAACTCCATACCCTTATCCTCGAGTGTGCGGCCGCGCAGACCGAACTGCTCCTTGGCGAGCACGACGATGGAACGGCCTTCGGGGGTCTCGTCGGCCAGCGAGGAAAGCTGGGCGGCATCGGCCAGCTCCGCGGGATCGATGCCGTCGACCGGGATGAACTCGGCGGCTTGGCGGTTACCCAGGGTGATGGTGCCGGTCTTGTCGAGCATGAGGATGTCGACGTCGCCGGCGGCCTCGATGGCGCGGCCGGACATGGCCAGCACGTTGGCCTCGTTCAGACGGCTCATGCCGGCGATGCCAATGGCGGACAGAAGGGCGCCGATGGTAGTGGGAGCCAGGCACACGAGCAGCGCCACGAGGGTGGTCACGGCCGTGGGGTTGTCCATGTCGTTAAGACCGACCGAGAAGCAGGAGTAACAATACAGGGCCAGCGTGACCAGGATAAAGACGATGGAGAGGGCCACCAGGAAGATCTCCAGAGCGATCTCGTTAGGGGTCTTCTTGCGCGCGGCACCCTCGACCATCGCGATCATCTTGTCCAGGAAGGACTCGCCGGGGTTAGAGGTGATGCGGATCTTCAGCCAGTCGGACACCACAGTGGTGCCGCCGGTGACGGAGGCGAAGTCGCCGCCGGACTCGCGGAGCACGGGGGCGGACTCGCCGGTGATGGCGGACTCATCCACGCTGGCGGTGCCCTCGATGACCTCGCCGTCGTTGGGGATGATCTCACCGGCGCTGACCATGACCACGTCGCCCTTCTTCAGCTCGCTGGAGGAGACGACGGTCTCGGTGCCGTCGGCCTTGAGCAGACGGGCCTTGGTGTCCTTCTGGGTCTTCTTCAGGCTCTCGGCCTGGGCCTTGCCGCGGCCCTCGGCCACCGCCTCGGCGAAGTTGGCGAAGAGGACGGTGACAAAGAGGATGACGCAGACAAAGATGTTGTACAGGCGGACATTATTGATGCCGTCGGTGGGCCCGAAGAGCTCGGGGAAGATGGAGAGCAGCAGGGCGATGACAAAGCCGATCTCAACCACAAACATGACCGGATTGTGCATCATATATTTGGGGTTCAGCTTGGTGAACGCCCCGATAACAGAGGACTTGAAGATGTCCTTTGTTACGAATTTGGTCCGATGCTTATCTTTCATAGGGAATCCGTAATCCTCCTTTAAACCGGCAGCCAGATGGACAGATGCTCAGCGATGGGGCCGAGAGCCAGGGCCGGGAAGAACGTCAGCGCCGCAAAGATGTAGACCACGAAGGCCACGATGACGCCGAAGCCGATGTTGTTGGTCTTCAGGGTGCCGATGGACTCGTTCATGCGCTTCTTGCACAGCAGAGACCAGGCGATGGCCAGCTGGAGCACGATGGCCAGGTAGCGGCCGAAGAACATGGCCAGACCGGCGG
>URYT01000135.1 GCA_900552185.1 uncultured Collinsella sp.
TGGATGAGTATCTCAAGTGCCACAACGACTCCTTCGAGGGCAAGACCGTCGTGGTGCACGGCTCCGGTAACGTGGCGATCTATGCCGTCCAGAAGGCGACCCAGCTCGGAGGCAAGGTCATCGCCGCTTCCGACACCAAGGGCTGGATCGAGGATCCCGAGGGCATCGATTACAAGGTTCTTGAGGACATCTACAACAAGAAGCGCTCCGGCAACGACCGCGGTGTGAGCCTCGCCCTGTATGTCGACGCCCGTCCCAATGCCGTGTGGCATGCCGAGGACGGCCGCGGTGTCTGGCAGCTTCCCTGCGATATCGCACTGCCCTGCGCGCGTGAGAACACCCTTCTGCTCGAGGACGCCCAGGCGCTCGTGGCGAACGGCTGCAAGGGGGGGGGAGAGGGCGCGAACATGCCCACGACCACCGAAGCCACCAACTACCTCATCGAGAACGGCGTCGCGTTCATGCCCGGTAAGGCGGCCAACGCCGGCGGCGTGGCGACCTCTGGTCTGGAGATGAGCCAGAACGCCGAGCACCTGTCCTGGAGCTTCGAAGAGGTTGACGCCAAGCTCGAGGGCATCATGCGCGGCATCTATCATGCCTGCGACAATGCGGCCACCGAGTACGGCTATGAGGGCAACTACATGGTCGGCGCCAACATCGCCGGCTTCAAAAAGGTCGCCGACGCCATGATGGCCCAGGGCATCGTGTAGCGACGAGCTGTGGAAACTGGATAGTTCGAGGGACGCGTGCAGCGGCGCGCGTCCCTTTTTGCTATTATGTTCGCCTGTGTGACCAGCTGCGGGCGTGGCGGAATTGGTAGACGCGCTGGATTTAGGTTCCAGTGGGCTTTCCCGTGAAGGTTCGAGTCCTTTCGCCCGCACCAGTCGCGCGCACACAAGGTATCAAGGGATCGGCACCCAAATCCTTGCCGAGTGTATTAGAGGAGGAACGTTGAACATCACTTCTGACGTGAAGGACGCCAAGCTCACCGCTACGGTCACCATCCCGGCCGCCGACGTCGACGCCGCGATCAAGAAGGCCTACAAGGACACCGCCAAGAAGTACCGCTTCCCGGGCTTCCGCGCCGGTAAGGCTCCCCGTCCGGTCATCGACTCCGCTCTTGGCGCCGAGGCTACTCTCGCTCAGGCCACCAACGACCTGATCGCCGCCAACGAGCCCGCCGTCCTCAACGAGCTGGACATCGTCCCCACCAAGAACGGTGACTACAAGGAGCTCGACCTCGCCAAGGATCACGAGGACTACACCTACACCGTCGAGTTCTCCCTGCGTCCTGCCGCTGAGCTCTCCTCCTTCGACGCTGTCGAGATCGAGATGCCCCCTGCGGAGGTCACAGAGTCCGAGATCAACAACCAGGTTGAGATGCTCCTCAACTACCGTGCCACCTTCGAGGACGTCGAGGGCCGCGCCGTCGAGGCCGAGGACTACGTCACCGTCGACCTCAAGGCCGTCGAGAACGCCGACAACTTCGCTGCCGAGGGCCGCATGCTCATCGCCGGCAGCGACAGCAACCCCAAGGAGTTCAACGAGGCCCTGATCGGCGCTAACGTCGACGACGTCAAGACCGTCACCTGGACCGACGAGGTCGAGGAGGGCGAGGAGGCCGAGACCCACACCGTCGAGGTCACCGTCAAGGGCATCAAGGTCCGCAACACCCCCGAGCTCACCGACGAGCTCGTCAAGTCCGACTTTGGCTTCGACAGCATCGACGCTATGCGCGACGCCATCAAGCTCGAGATCGAGCAGGACAAGGCTTCCCGTCTCCCGGCCGAGAAGGAGAACCGTTGCGTCTCCGCTCTCGCCGAGCGTCTGCAGCTCGACGAGATGGACGCCGACTACGAGCAGTCCGTCTTTGAGGAGCTTGGCCAGAACTTCCTGTCCAACCTCGCTGCTCGCGGCATGACGCTGGACACCTGGCTGCCCGCTTCCGGTCTGACCATGGAGCAGTTCATCGGCGACCTGCACAAGCAGGCCAACGACGTCGCCCGTGAGTCCCTGGCTCTCGACGCCCTCGCTCGTGAGCTCAAGATTGAGGTCACCGAGGACGACGTCAACGCCGAGTTCGAGAAGGCCGGCGTCAAGGACGTCGAGGCTTCCAAGGCTGAGTTCATCGCCGATGGCCGCATGCCTGCCGTCCGCGAGTCCATCCGTCGCTCCAAGGCCGTCGACCACCTGGTCGAGAACGCCAAGGTGACCGAGGTCGACGAGACCGCCAAGGACGCCGAGTAATTCTCGCCACCTTGCCCGCGAGCGCATGCGTGCGCCCGTGATGGGGTAAAGTTATACACCGGTTATCCGGTAGCTTCGTACGGTGCCAGCCAATGCATAGCATGCGGGCACCGTACGTTTATCTAGAACCAATTTGGTCCGCAAGAGAGAAATGGAGATGCGTATGATCGCTAAGTTCGATTCCGCCCTCGTGCCATACGTTATCGAGCAGACGCCGCGCGGCGAGCGCAGCTACGATATCTATTCGCGCCTGCTCAACGACCGCATCATCTTCTTGGGCGAGGAGATCAACTCCGTCAGCGCCAACCTGGTCGTTGCCCAGCTGCTGCATCTTGAGAGCCAGGATGCCGAGAAGGATATCTCGCTCTATATCAATTCGCCCGGTGGCGAGGTCTACTCCGGCCTGGCAATTCTGGACACCATGAACTTCATTAAGCCGCAGGTCTCCACCATCTGCGTCGGTATGGCCGCGTCTATGGCCGCTGTGCTGCTTTCGGCCGGAGCCAAGGGCAAGCGCTTCTGCCTGCCACACTCCAAGGTTATGATTCACCAGCCCAGCGGCGGTGCCCAGGGCCAGCAGACCGAGATCGAGATCGTGGCCGAGGAGATCAAGAAGACCCGCCGCGAGCTCAACCAGATCCTGTCCGACGCCTCTGGCCAGCCCATCGAGAAGGTCCAGGCCGACACCGAGCGCGACAACTACCTGACCGCTGCCGAGGCCCTCGACTACGGCCTGATCGACCGTATCGTCACCTCGCGCGACCTTGCCGCGAAGGACGCCTAGGATGGCCGGTAACATGCAGGACAACTTTGACGAGAACGGCAACCCCATCCGCTGCTCCTTCTGCGGAAAAGAGCAGGGGCAGGTTCGCCGCCTTGTAAAGGGTCCGACCAACATCTTTATCTGCGACGAGTGCGTCGCCGCCTGCTCCGAGATCTTGGAGGAGTCGCTGGCTTCGGACTTTATGGACGCTGCCCGCAACGGCAAGCTGCCGGGCTTTCTCAACGATCACGGGCAGGCTGCATCTCAGCCCGCCGTGGACCCCGAGGCCGAGGGCTTTGAGCTCGAGGACGACGCCCGTCAGGTCATTACGCATGTGCCGACGCCGCACGAGATTTATGACGAGCTTTCGGCCTATGTCATGGGCCAGGAGGACGCCAAGCGTGCCATGTCGGTTGCCGTGTACAACCATTACCGCCGCGTGATCGAGGGCGGTGCTGCGCTTTCGGCCTTTGACGACGGCTTGGACTCGCAGCTCGGCGATGATATGGACGAGGTGGAGCTCGCCAAGTCCAACATTTTGCTGCTCGGTCCCACCGGTACCGGCAAGACCCTGCTCGCCCAGACGCTCGCGCGCATTCTCGAGGTGCCGTTTGCCATCGCAGACGCCACCGCGCTTACCGAGGCCGGTTACGTGGGCGAGGACGTGGAGAACATCCTGCTCAAGCTCATCCAGGCCGCAGACTTCGACGTCCAGAAGGCTCAGATCGGCATCATCTATATTGATGAGATCGACAAGATCACCCGCAAGAGTGAGAATCCCTCCATCACCCGCGACGTGGGCGGTGAAGGTGTGCAGCAGGCTCTGCTGAAGATCTTGGAAGGCACCGTCAGCAATGTCCCCCCGCAGGGCGGCCGCAAGCACCCCCAGCAGGAGTTCATCCAAATCGACACCACCAACATCCTCTTCATCTGCGGCGGTGCGTTCGACGGTCTGGATAAGTATATCCTCCGCCGCACCGACAAGTCCGCACTGGGCTTTGGCAGTGCGCTGAAGGATAACTCCAGCGAGGCTGAAAAGGCCCTGCTGCGGAAGGTCGAACCCCACGACCTCGTCAAGTTCGGCCTCATCCCCGAGCTTATCGGCCGTCTGCCGGTCATTACCGTGCTGGACGACCTGGACGAGGATGCACTGGTGCGCGTGCTGAAAGAGCCCCGCAACAGTCTGGTCAAGCAGTATAAAGAGCTGCTGTCGATGGACAATGTGGAGCTGGACATCACCGACGAGGCTCTCCATGCCATCGCCCGCAAGACCATTGAGCGCAAGACTGGTGCCCGCGGCCTGCGCAGCGTGATGGAGAACATCCTCATGCCCATCATGTACGATGTGCCGAACGACCCCACCATCATCCGCGTCACCATCGACGAGGACACCGTGGAGGGCGGCGAAGCGCACATGGAGTACGGTGCGGTGCGCAAGCGCTATAAGAGTCAGACTTCCCTGAGCTGAGCGTCAGCGCACAGCAGGGAAGAGCAGCCCCGCTGAAAGCTTTTTGCTTTTTGGCGGGGCTTTTTTGTGCCATCTGACTTGTTTCCGAGACCAAATTGTAGTAAACTATAAAAGTCTGGAACTGCGAGGGGAATACCGGGACGGTCCACTGGCATGGGACTGCTCTGCGGATGGCAGCGCCGGACATTTTGTGGGAAACAGAAAGTACGATAAAGGAGTGTGTGTTATGGCAAATTATTTTGAGATGACCCGCGACGAACTGACTGCTGAGAAGGCAGCTCTGGAAGAAAAGTACAAGAAATTTCAGGCAATGGGCCTGAAGCTGAATATGGCCCGTGGCAAGCCCGGCCCTCACCAGATGGACCTGGCAATGGGTCTGCTGCAGATGACCGATTACACCACCGACGCCGGCACCGATGCCCGCAACTACGGCGACCTTGAGGGCCTGCACGAGGCCCGTGAGCTGTTCGGCGACGTGATGGGTGTCAAGCCTGAGGAAGTCTTTGTGGGCGGCAACTCCAGCCTGCAGATCATGTACAACCTCATCTCTATGGGCTACTGCTTCGGCTTCCCCGAGTCTCCCTGT
>URYT01000136.1 GCA_900552185.1 uncultured Collinsella sp.
GACAACTTGTCATTCAAAGAGGACGGCATGACCAGAAGGTCTATGCCGTCCTCTTTTCATGCCAATTTGTTCGCTCTGGTGGGCGCTCGCTGTCGGTGCCAAAACATCGACATTGCCATGATCCAGACCTGCTAAAAGATAGTCGTTGGGGACGTTCTTGTTTGACTAGTCGTTTAAGAACACCCAACGACTACATAGCATGAGAGTGGATAATCTCCCGGTTTGAGCCTGCATCCAAGCTTAAAGTGGGAGATTATCCACTCTCATTTCGTTTGTTGATTTCGATGCCTACATTTGTAGGAACAGTTCGTGGAGGCGGGTGTCTTCGTCGAGTTCGGGGTGGAAGGTTACGCCGAGCTGGTTGTCTTGGCGGGCGGCGACGATGCGACCATCGACTTCGGCCAGGGCCTCGGCATCGCCGTGCACCTCAACGATGCGGGGCGCGCGGATAAACGTCAGCGGCACTTCACCGTCGATGCCGGCTACCTGCCCCTTGGTTCGAAAGCTGCCGAGCTGCCTGCCGTAGGCATTGCGCTCAACGAGCACATCCATGGTTGCCAAACGCGGCGTGCCCTTATCGTCATGGGCGGCAAGATCGTGAGCCAGTAGAATCAGGCCGGCGCAGGTGCCCAGGACGGGCATGCCTTCAGCGATACGGGCACGAAGCTCCTCGAGCATGCCCAACTCATCAAGCAGCTTCCCCTGAACGGTGGACTCGCCGCCGGGAAGTACCAGACGGTCAAAGTCCTGCTTCAAATCAGCCGCCTGCCTCAGCTCAATACAACGTGCGCCAAGCTCGGATAGTCTTGCCTCGTGCTCGGCAAAAGCGCCTTGGACCGCCAGCACGGCGACCGTTTGGTCTGCATAATCGCTCATGTGCGATCCTTTCTGCTGGACTAGCGTCCGCGCTCCTCCATGATGATCTCGATCTCGTCGGCGTTGATGCCCACCATGGCCTCGCCCAGGTCCTCCGAAAGCTCGGCGATGAGCTTGGCATCGGTGAAGTTTGCCACGGCCTTGACGATGGCGGCTGCGCGCTTGGCGGGGTCGCCGCTCTTAAAGATGCCCGAGCCCAGCTGCATCATCAGCGCGGCGTCGGTGGGGGTCGCTACGCCGCCGGCGGCAAAGTTCACGACGGGAAGCTTGCCCGCGGTATGGACCTCGCGCACCAGCTCAACCGGAACCTGCAGTTGCTTGGCTGCCTCAAAGAGCTCATCATCGCGCAGGGCAACAACGTCGCGGATCTGCTTTTGGATCTTGCGCATGTGGCGCACAGCCTGGACGACGTCGCCCGTGCCCGGCTCGCCCTTGGTGCGAATCATCGTGGCGCCTTCGGCAACACGGCGCAGCGCCTCGCCCAGATCGCGGGCGCCGCAGACAAACGGCACGTCAAACTGGGTCTTGTCGATGTGATAGACGTCATCGGCAGGGGAGAGAACCTCGGACTCGTCGATGTAATCGATCTCGATGGCCTGCAGGACCTGCGCCTCGACAATGTGACCGATACGGCACTTGGCCATAACAGGGATGGAGACGGCCTCCTGGATGCCCTTGATCATCTTGGGGTCACTCATGCGCGAGACGCCGCCGGCGGCACGGATGTCGGCCGGGATGCGCTCGAGTGCCATGACGGCGCAGGCGCCTGCCTCCTCGGCGATGCGTGCCTGCTCGGGCGTGGTAACGTCCATGATGACGCCGCCCTTGAGCATCTGCGCGAGCTCGCGATTGAGTTTGACGCGGTCGGCCTTGCTGGTCTGTTCTGCCATGGTTGCTCCCTTGGTTGGCATGTGCATTGCTTGACGGAACATCCTATCGGGGAGCTGGGTATGACAAAATACTCAGTTTTCGAGATAATTACAAGGTCAAACTAATACCAGATTGAATGACTTAATAAGGTCAGGTGATAGGCTCATGCTTGACTACAATTTGGAAAAACGCGGCGAAGCATCGCTCTATGAGTATGTTTACCAGCAAATTCGAGATGATATCGTAGCTGGACGCATTGTGGCGGGGGAGCATTTGCCGTCTAAGCGCGCCTTTGCCAGTCATCTGGGAATCAGTGTTATTACCATCGAGAATGCATATAGCCAGTTACTCGCTGAGGGCTATATTTGCTCAATACCACGTCGTGGCTACTACGCTTGCGAGCTTCCGGATGCACCGGTTTTGGCTTCGGCTGCGGAGGGCATCGACCGAGATGCCGTCTCTGTGGGCCCCAGCGTGCATGATGTCAACGGACAGGTCGAGCGATTCGATGCGCTTTCTCCTTCTGCTTTGGAGGCGGCGCGGCTTTGGCAAAGCGCGCTACGGGCGACGCTGGCATCCGAAGACGAGCGCGAAATCTTTTCGCCCGCACCGGCGCAGGGCACTGCTCGGCTGCGACGCGCAATTGCTCACCATCTGCACGGGACAAGGGGTATGAATGTCGACCCCAACAACATCGTTATCGGTGCGGGCGCCCAGCTGCTCGATACCATGTTGGTTCAGTTGCTTGGCGCGGACAAGGTGTATGCGGTTGAGGATCCGGGCTATTTGCGTCTGACGCGTATCTATCAGGCTATGGGCTGCAAAGTTCGACATATCCCGTTGGATGATGAGGGCGTGGACTTGAGCACTCTGCAGAAAAGCGGGACCGATGTCCTTCACCTGATGCCGTCCCATCAGTATCCGACCGGCCTTGTGACGAGCATTGCGCGTCGCTATGCGCTTCTGAGCTGGGCCGCCGAGCGACCAGGTCGGTATCTCATCGAAGATGACTTTGACTGTGAGTTTCGCCTTGCCGGGAAGCCGATTCCCGCGCTCGCGTCGATTGATGCCGCCCAGTCGGTTATCTACACCAACACGTTTTCGAAGAGCCTTTCATCGGCGTTGCGTCTAGCGTACATGGTGCTGCCCGATGAGCTGATGGAGCGGTTTAGGTGCAACCTTGGTTTCTATGCCTCGTCGGTGAGTTCTGTCGACCAGGTCGCTTTGGCTCGTTTGCTGGAATCGGGTGATTACGAGCGGCATGTGAACCGCGTGCGCGTTCGTGCTCGTGAGGCGCGTGATGGCTTGGCGGCGCTTGTACGGAAGACGTTTCCGGCGGGGGAAGTTTTAGTCGAGCACGCGGACGCCGGCCTTTACTGCGTCGTGGCCGTGGAGCGCGGAACGGGCGGAAGCTCTTTTGCGCAGGCCCTCACACGCTCGAGTATCCCGTTCATCGATGTCAGTGACTGTTTTTGGTGTGCCGATGGTGCATCTGCCCCTGAAAACCCGACTCGAATCCTTGTCCAGTATGACGATCTGAGTCCAAAAGTGCTAACTACCTTGGAATTGCAGCTAATGGGGGGCACTCTGCAACCTAAGTGAGTAGACTTTTAGCACTTTGGCGACCAGGAAGTTTTGTAACAAGCTATCTACCTGCGGTTTTGAAAAGCAGGATGACCGGCCTGCTCGGGATGTTCAAAAAAGTCTACTCACTTGCCGCGCAAAGCTCCTGCATGAGAAAAAAATGGGGTTTTCAACAGGGCTTCGTCCAGCTCTTGGCAAGCTTTTGGCCAGTTGGGGAGGGCTGTTGAAAACTTTGCAGTCCGTTCGGCGCCATTTTTGGTGCGTTCGCGCCAATGCGTGACTGACTGGGTTGAAATTCGTGTTTTCCTGTGCCTATGAAGGATCTACTTTGTGACATATCGGCTTTTAGGTACTGGCGTTTGCCTCCTCAAGTCCGCGCTTTGTGTCCGCCGCTTCCACGACCGGAAGAAGACCGGCAGCGATATGATCTCGCCCGCAACCCGACGGCTGCGGTCGCGCTCGGTTTTCCGTTGTATACATTGGTTCGGACGAGAAACAAACGGACTTGTCCTGCCAGCATTAGGCAGCGGCTGTTTCTTGGTGAGCTCCCCAGGGAATCCGTGCTGGAAACGGAGCATGGGTTTTTGGTTACATCTCCTCTACTGACGACATTCATCATGTCGCGGCATCTGACGGATCTTCAGCTTCTTTTGGTATTGGCGGAGATGTGTGGCTTGTTTGCGGTGTGTGCCCTGCCGGCGGCACTTGAGGCGGAGCTTTCGCATGCAATTGATTCGGGCGCGATTTCGACAACGTTCGGTTGGGTGCGCTGCCCGTCCGAGGACGGCATCGCCTCAAATTTATGGCGTCGAGACGCTTTGGTTTTGGGCGGAGACCTTGACCGTTTTTGTTCAGATGTTTGCGGGATGCGTTGCGGCAATAGATTTATGGCGGTATCGCAACTCGTTCCATTGGGTGCCGCGTCGCCTTTTGAGGTCGAGGCGTATTTGTTGCTTGGACTGCCGCGAGCCCTGGGAGGCGAAGGTTTTTGCGGCATAGAGCTTAATGTTGAAGTGATGCTAAACACAAGTGCTCGAGCGATTGTGGAAAAGTCCCGTGTATATATCGACCTACTTCTTTCTTCGCCGGACGGCAGGCGACAGGTGGCCATTGAATGTCAGGGAAAGGCCTCGCACGGACGCGCAGGGGATGGCTTGCGTGACGCTGACCGCATGACGGCCCTTCAGGCCATGGGCTACGATGTACTTCTCCTGACACACAGACAGATATCCGATGAGGATAGATTCCGCGCGATCGTTAAGGCCATATGCAGGATGCTCGATGCTGAATATCGTGATAAAAGCTCAGATGAGCAAAGGGCTGAGACATTACTCCGGTCTGAACTATTCGTTGACTGGACAAAATTGGGAGTAATCGACGGGAAGATGCCCGTTAGACACAAAACGGCTCAATCGTGGACGGCTGCGGTTCTAAGTGAGTAGACTTTTGGCACTTTGGCGACCAGGCCGTTTTGCAACAAGTCATTTACCTGCGGCTTTATAAAGCAATATGGGTGGTGTGCTCGGCAAGTTCCAAAAAGTCTACTCACTTAGTTTTTGACGAGAAGCCGATGCCGAAGGCGGTCCTATTTCAGGGCGTTAACAAGTTCGTGAGGCACGAAAAAGGCCCGAACCAATACGGTCCGGGCCTCATCGAGCTTGAGGTTATGTCTCAGGCGGTTGGCTTAGCCAAAGTAGCGCTTGAGCAGGCCGGCGAAAGCCTTGCCGTGGCGG
>URYT01000137.1 GCA_900552185.1 uncultured Collinsella sp.
CGCAGGAAGCTTGGATACGCCTAGGCGCGGTCCAAGAAATCGTCCGCACCCCCATTTAGGGACTATTCCACCGCAACGTATTGGGAGATTACCTAGTCCTTGGGTGTCCAGGACCAGAAGAAGTTGATGAGGGCCACGCGCGAGGCGGTACCGGCCTTCTTGTTGATCGAGGAAATGTGGCGATAGAGCGTGGAGCGCGAAAGAAAGAGCGTTGTGGCGATGTCCTGAACGCTCTGGTCCGAAACGACCAAGACCTCAAGAATATCGCGCTCGCGCTCTGTAAGCCCAAAGGTGGCGACGAAGGCATCAAGGCGTTCATCGGACGTGAGCTCCGCTGCCTCCACGGGCTCGGGGTCGGAGCATGTGGGCGCAAGATCCCCACCAAGATCGTCGGTGGCAAGCGGCAGTCCGTCCCGCATCGCGGCATCATCGGCTCGTTGCCCCAACTGCCCCAGCAGCGTAATCGCAATGCCCACAAACATCACGAGCGCCGCACCGACCGCAGCCAGCACATTTTGACTCGAGATAATCGCCACTGCCGGCGCCGTCACGAACATCGAGCACACGTTGTTGACGACGCGACCCATGCACGGCCAAAAATATGACCAGCGCGCATAGAGCGAGACGGCGGCATATTTTGTGGTAAAGAACACCACGAAAAAGCCCGAGCCCAGATAAAAGATGATCGTGGCAGCGAGCTCGTTGCCACCATTGCCGTCGACGATGAGCACAAAGAACGAAAGCGTGGACAGTATGGCGGCACATGTCATGCCGATATTCATATACGAGCGGCCGTGCAGGTCAAATAGGACGCCGGCAGCCAACGAGCTCACGACAAGCAGCAGGCGCGGCCAGTCACCCAAATCAACGGCTCCGGTAGCATGCAAGGTTGTGAGACCCGCGTTGAGAGCGGCGAATACGCCGGAAAGATACGCCGTCGCCACGGTCAGGCGGACCACGGCGCGGCGGAATGCCGCCTTTGCCTTGGGATCGTCTTGCCACTTGGCGCCATATTCCAAAGCATCTACCGAAAGCCCGGCAACACTGGGTTCAAAGCTGGGATCGGACTCGTCGCGCAGCTTGGCGCGTCGGGCACCGTGGAGCAACGCCACCTGCGCGATCGCACAGACGACCAGAACAGCCTGCTGAGGAATACCGACAGGCATCACCATGTGGTTGATCACCTGTACCAGAACGCCCATGGCATAGGAAAGTGCGGCGGCGCGCGCCAGGCAGGGCGTCTGCGCAAAACGCCGCGCAAGATTGGCATGGGCGGTCGATCCGCAATAGCCCAGGGCGCAGCACGCCACCAGGCCGCCGGCAATTACTACCTCAAACCGCACTGCCGTAATCATCAGCAGCAACGCCGATACCAACAGCACGCCTGTAATATCGCTCGTCGCATCGATCGTCTGGGGAAGGCGATAGTACAGAAATGGGCGCACGAAAAAGCCAATCACGCTCGCGCCGACAACGATGCTCTCGTAGATGACGACCTCACTCGATGGCACGAACTCGGCTATGCGCACATCAAAGAGATACTCGCACGCCAAAAACGTGAAGAAGAACAGCGCCAGGCATATAATCTCCCGAATGCCCCGACGCAAATATGCGGTTGTGTCTCCCATGCCCCTCATGGTTAACCCCCAGCCGCTCAATTGTCTGGAAATCTATTTTAATAAAGAACCAGTCTCAATATCGAAGCCAGGCTCGAAATGTTGCAAATTCGACCCCAGCCGTCCACATCACGCCGCGATTTTGAGCCGCATGGACCAGAAGGGACGCGCGCGATCTCTAGCTCGGCCAGGAGTGTCTCCAACTGCCACTCATTTAAGTACGTCCCCAATGAGTGCCTTCGAGCGCCTTCGACAAAGAGTGTCCCCCGCGACCAGTCGTTTAAGAACGTCCCCAACGACTAGTCAAAAATGGGCCATGTGTCCCAGTTGTGGAGACTCCTTGAGCCGTCTGGGTATCGCGAAGGATCGCGCACTCCCCCATCATCAAAAGTGACACACGCTACCAGTTGATGGGAGGCAGCCATGGGCTTCTTTGACAAGATGTTCGAGAAGAAAGAGTGCGCGATTTGCGGTACCGAGCTGGGACTTCTAGGTAAGACAAAAATCAATGAAGGCTACCTGTGCAAAGAGTGCGCCGGCAAGCTCTCCCCCTACTTTCACGGCTATCGCTCCAGCACCGCGGACGACATCCGTGAGCAACTCGCCTACCGCGAGGCCAACGCCGAGCGCCTGCCTTCGTTCAACCCCACGCGCACGCTTTCTGCCGGGCGCACCAATATTATGCTCGATGAGGACGCGGGCCTGCTGATCATCACCTCGCAGAGCCGCTGGCGCGACGCCAATCCCGACATCATCGAGTTCTCGCAGGTACTCGGCTGCGATATGGATATCGACGAGCATCGCACCGAGATCTATCGCGAGACCAAGGACGGCGAGCGCGAGAGCTACAACCCGCCGCGCTACGACCTGGATTACGACTTTAATCTGACCATCCACGTCAACACGCCGTACTTTACCGAGATCAACCTGCGCGTGAACGACTCCACCATCGATCAGCGCGGCTCCATCGAATACCGCGAGGCCAAGCGCCAGGCAACCGAGGTCCGCGACGCGCTGGTGCAGCTGCGCCAGGAGACGCGCGACAGCGTCGTGGCCGCCAAGGCCCCCAAGACCGCGGTGACCTGCCCCTTCTGCGGAGCCACCACCATTCCCGATGCCAGTGGGCGCTGCGAATACTGCGGCGGCGCCATCGGCGCATAGCCTCCGGCAGCGAAAGGACCGATCATGGCCTTCGAGAGCGTTAACTATCAGTGCCCTGCCTGCGGTGGCCCCTTGCATTTTGCAAGCGCCGAGCAAAAGCTCGTCTGCGACTACTGTGACTCGCGCTTTGAAGTCGAAGAAGTCGAGGTCCTCTATCGCGAGCGCCAGGACAAGGCAGATGCCAAAGCCGATGCCGCAGCCGCGGCCCCCAAGCCTGCTGTCGACGATGCCGTGCAGGAGCTGGCTCAAAACGCCGGTTACATCTGCTCGTCGTGCGGCGCCGAGCTCGTGTCCGACGGCACCGTCGCTGTCACCACCTGCCCGTACTGCGGCAACTCCGCCGTAGCGCCCGGTCAGCTTTCGGGCGACTTCTCGCCCGACCTGGTGATTCCATTTAAGCTCGGGCGCGATGACGTCACGGCCGCACTCAAGGAACACTACAAGGGCAAGATCTTGCTGCCCAAGAGCTTTGTCACCGGCAACCACATCGACGAGGTCCAAGGTGTCTACGTGCCGTTTTGGCTCTACGGTGCCCGCGTTGACGGCGAAGTGTACTTTGGCGCGACCAACGAGACCGTGACCGAGGAATCCGACCGCACCGTCACGACCACCGACCACTACGATGCCTATCGCAAGGGCAATATCTCGTTTAAGCGCGTGCCCGTCGACGGATCGTCCAAGATGCCCGACGGCCACATGGACGCCATCGAGCCGTTTGACTACGACGCGCTGCGCCCGTTCTCGGTCGCATATATGCCCGGCTACATCGCCAACCGTTACGACGAGGACTGCGAGACCTGCAAGGCGCGCGCCGAGCGCCGTATGGAAGAAAGCACGATCTCGGCCCTGCGCGAGACCGTCGTCGACGAATACGACGATGCCACGGTCGAAAGCAAGCAGCTCGACTACACCTGGGAAGACAGCGACTACGCCCTGTTCCCCGTCTGGATGCTCTCCACCTCGTGGAACGGCAAGAGCTACCTGTTTGCCATGAACGGCCAGACCGGCCGCTTGGTCGGCGAGCTCCCCTGCTCCAAGCCCAAGCTCGCCATCGCCTCGGTGCTGTTCTTCGTGATCGGATTTATCCTCTCCCAGATTCTCTTTATGGGGGAATACGCCTTCGATCCGGATTACCTCACCTTTGATATCGAGGGCATCCTCATCAACGTCATCGCGCCGCTGATCATCGTGATTATCGGAGACGTACTACTGGTAGGCCAGCTCAAGACGGCCAACGAAGCAACCCATGCCGATGAGTATTGTGGCGAGCCCGACCTGACCGAGAAGCACGACACCTTCAGTCACACCGAGACCACCGTTGTCATGAAAGACGACAAGGACGACTAAGCAATCCAACCAATACCACCCGGCCTTTGACGAGAAAGGAAGATCACCATGGGACTCTTGAAAGCTGGATTGGGAGCTGCCGGCGGCGTCATGGCCGACCAGTGGAAGGAATTTATCTATTGCGAATCGATGCCCGCTGATGTCTTGGCCTGCAAGGGCAGCAAGCGCACCGGCGGCCGCAGCTCCAACACGCGCGGCGAGGACAACGTCATCTCCAACGGCTCCGTCATCGCCGTCAACGACGGCCAGGGCATGCTCGTGGTGCAAAACGGCAAGATCATCGAGGTCGCGCTGGAGCCCGGCGAGTTTGTCTTTGACACCGGCAGCGAGCCGAGCGTCTTTAGCGGCAACCTGGGCGACTCCATCAAGGAGACCTTCGCCAATATCGGCAGCCGCTTTACCTTTGGCGGCGACGCGGGCAAGGACCAGCGTGTCTACTTCATCAACACCAAGGAGATCATCGGCAACAAGTACGGCACCGCCTCGCCCGTGCCCTTCCGCGTGGTCGATAACAACATTGGTCTGGACGTCGACATCTCCGTGCGCTGCAACGGCGAGTATTCGTACCGCATCACCAACCCGCTGCTGTTCTACACCAACGTATGCGGCAACGTGACCGATAGCTACACGCGCGACAAGATCGACAGTCAGCTTAAGTCCGAGCTGCTCACCGCCCTGCAGCCCGCCTTTGCCAAGATCTCGGAGATGGGCATCCGCTACAGTGCCATCCCCGGCCACACCACCGAGCTCGCCCGCGCGCTCAACGAGGTCCTCTCGGCCGACTGGCGCGACCTGCGTGGTGTCGAGATCGTGAGCTTTGGCGTTAACTCCATCGCCGCCTCGCAAGAAGACGAGCAGATGATCAAGGAGCTGCAGC
>URYT01000138.1 GCA_900552185.1 uncultured Collinsella sp.
AATCCGCCAAATCCCTGGCCACCAAATCCTCCAGCACCTGCACCACCCTGTTCAAGTACACGTCCCCGTCACGCAAGGCGAGCGGTTCTTTGGACTCATCCTCCAGGCGCACGTAGTCACCCAAGTCACCCGTGCGGTCGTCGGGAATCACAATGAGCTGTACGGTCTCGCTCTTGCCGCCAAACGTAAAAGTGACGTTGTCGGTCATGATCGGCAGCGTCGAAGTCACGGTCACGTCGGAATCCTTGGCCGCGCTTCGCTCGTCGAGCGCCGCGCACGTCTGCGTAAAGTCATCGGGATTGGCAACCGCCAGCAGGTCATAGCGCGTGATATGCCCGTACTGTTTGGGCGAAAGCGCCACCGACGTATCGCGGATGCCCATGCCGCAGATCACGAGCGCCGTGCAGCCGGCGATACCGAAGATGGTCATAAGGGCACGCTTTTTGTAGCGGAACAGGTTACGCGCTGCCACCTTGTTCAAAAAGCCCATGCGGTGCCAGATAAAGCCGATGCGTTCAAGCAAGATGCGCGAGCCGGCACGCGGCGCCTTGGGGCGCATGAGCGAAGCCGGCGTCTCGGCCATCTCGTGGCGGCAGGCGATAATCGTGGCGCCCACCACGCCCATGGCAAACAGCGCAACCGACACGAGCGACGACACGATGTCGTACGAAAGCAGCATCTGGGGCAGAGAGTACATGTCATCGAACACCGTAAACAGGAACAGCGGCAGCCCCACAAAGCCGATGATGTTGCCGAGCACGCCGCCGATCAGACAAGCCCACAGCGCATAGTCCACGTATTTGGACAGGATACGTCCGCGCGAATAGCCGAGCGCCTTGTACAGGCCAATGAGCGTGCGCTCCTCCTCGACCATACGTGTGGCGGTGGTAAGGCTGATGAGCACGGCGACGATAAAGAAGATGAACGGGAACACCGTGGCGATGGCCTCAATTGACGAGCTATCGCTCTCCACGCTTGAGTAGCTTGCGATATTGCCGCGGTCCTGGATGTACCAGGTGCATTCGCCCAGATCGGAAAGCTCGGCGCGGGCATCGGCAAACTGTTGGTCGGCGGCGGCGCGACGCTGGTCCAACTCGGCCTGCGCCTGCGCGCGTTCCTCGCTGCCCTCGGCCATGCGGTCGATGCTGTCCTGCTCGATCCCAAAGAGCAGGCCGGCCTGGCGCTCGGCCGCATCCAAGCTTGCCGGCGTGTCGACCGTCAGCTCCTGAGCGCGCGCATTCTCACGCTCCTCGCGGATCTTCTCGATATTGCCCTTGACCTCATTGATCTTTGCCGCGTAGGCATCCGAATAGGAATTGAGGCTTTTGGCTCCCTCGACGATCACGTGGACCGCGGAGTAGGAAGAAGATGTCGCAGCGTCCTCGCTCACGTAGAACTTATAGTCCGCAGTCGAAGCAGCGCGAAAGGCGTTGACTGTCGAGTCGGAGCTCACGTCGGTAGGATCGAGGACCTCGGCCGTAATGGTGTAATCGCCCACGGCAAACTGATCCTTGGCGCTTTGGTTCGACGAGCTCGCATCGTTGGCGGCAAAGCTCACCGTATCGCCGATTTTCTTGCCCGAAGCCTTCAGGAACTTCGAAGTCACCGCGACCTCATCGGCGCTCTCAGGCAAATCGCCGTTCACGAGCACTGGCTGATCGATGTTCTCCTTGGAGAGACTTTGCACGACCACGCGCTCGCGCGTTGTGCCCACGGCGGTATAGGCAGTCTCGGTATAGATGCCCTCGGCCGTCTCGACGCCGTCGACCTCTTGGATCGCAGCAAGGTCGTCGCGCGTAAGGCCATAGGTCGACTGCACGTTAATGTCATAGACATTCTGCTGGTCAAAGTAGGCGTCGACCGAATCGCACAGATCCTCGCAGCCCGCCTTAAGACCGCACATCACGCTCACGCCGAGCGCGGTGATCACGACGATAGACAAGAAGCGTTTGAGGCTGCCGCGAATCGTGCGGTAGACACCGCGGCGAAAAACCGTCGGCACCATATCGTTTGAACTTTGGACAGTGCGGTAGGTCGTAAAATCCTGCTCGCGCTCCGTGTTCCGCGCGTCGCGGCGTAGGCTGTTTTGGCGGTCCTGATCCATGGGCGCTACCACTCGATCGTCTCGATAGGCACGGGATTTTGCTGGACCGTCTCGCTCTCCACGCGGCCGCTCTTAAAGCGGATCAGGCGATCGGCCATGGGCGCCAGCGCGGAGTTGTGCGTGATGATGATGACCGTAATGCCCTGCTTGCGGCAGGTATCCTGCAGCAGCTGCAAAATCTGCTTGCCGGTTTTATAGTCGAGCGCGCCCGTGGGTTCGTCGCACAGAAGCAGCTTGGGGTTCTTTGCCAGTGCGCGGGCAATGGACACGCGCTGCTGCTCGCCGCCCGAAAGCTGCGCGGGGAAGTTGGCGAGGCGCTCGCCCAGGCCAACCTGACGAAGCGTTTGCTCGGCATCGAGCGAATCGGGGCAAATCTGTGCCGCGAGCTCGACGTTTTCGAGCGCCGTCAGGTTGGGGACCAGATTGTAGAACTGGAAGACAAAGCCGACGTCGGCACGGCGGTATTCCACGAGCTGCGCCTCGTTGGCGGAGCTCACGTCGCGCCCGTCCACCGTTACGGTGCCGGAGGTTACCGTGTCCATACCGCCCAGGATGTTGAGCGCCGTGGTCTTGCCGGCACCCGAGGCGCCCAGGATAATGGCGAGCTCACCGCGTTCAACGGTAAAGCTCGCGCCGTCGAGCGCGTGAATGCGGGCATCGCCCTCGCCGTACGCCTTGATGACGTCTTTAAATTCGATATAAGCCATCGATTAATTCCCATCTGGTCGGATAACTCTTTAGTATTACCCATTTCGCACCGACCAAAAAGGGACAGGTTTATTTTGGCAGGTTTTAGAGGCGGACGGTGAAGACGATCTGATGATCGTGGCCGGATACGGTAGCGGAGCCGCCATGGGCTTCGGCGATGGCGCGCACGACGGATAGACCCACGCCCGAGCCGCCCGTCTTGGAGCTGCGCGATACGTCTGCACGATAGAAGCGGTCAAACAATCGGTCCAGGTCGCCTTCGGGCAGCTCGTCCACGGCGTTCGATACGACAAGCTCGGCGGCGCCCTTACCTCGACCGCGCGAGGCTGCGCGCAGGCTCAGCTCGATCACGCTGTCCTCGCTTGCGTAGCGCGTGGCGTTGTCCAGCAGCAACTCAACCACCTGCGCTACCGCTGCAGCGTCGGCATGAGCCCGCACGCCGCTCGCAATCGAAGTCGACAGACGCTTGCCGCGCGAAACCGCCACTGATTCAAACGGCGCCGCAGCCTTGTCCGCGGACTCCGAAAGATCGATCGATGTCATGGTAAAGCCGGCCGAACCCTCGTCCATACGCGCCAGGAACACCAGACGCTCCGTCAGCGCCGTCAGCCGCGCGACCTGCTCGTGAATGCTCTGCGTCCACTCGCTCTCGCCGCTCTCGATCTCTTGTACCTCATTGGCGGCATCAATTACAGCCAGCGGCGTCTTAATCTCGTGGCTCGCGTCGGTAATGAAGCGCTTCTGCTTGCTATAGCTCTCGACCATCGGCCGAATTACAGCACCCGAGGCCACCGTCACAATCGCAAATACCGCCAGCCAGCCAATGCAGCTGATCGCTACGCTCGCGCTCAAAAACGAATGAAAGCTTGCAAGCTCGCGTGAACAGTCGACGAATACATAGGTTGTCTCGTCGCCCTGAACCGTAACCGTATAGCGGTAGTTACCAGAAAAGCCCGAGGTCAAACCCTTGGAATACAGTCCTGCAGCGATGCGTGCAGCACGCTTGGCGCCCACCGCGGCAATGCGGGCGGTATTGACATCGGTCACCTGCCCGCCGGCAATCGACACCGTAAAGTAGCGCGTGTCGAAGGGAGACTCCGCCGTCATGCCTTCAAAATGACCATCGCGAACGGCCGCCCGATTACCGGCAGCAACTTTACCGGCACCCATATCCTGGTTGAGATCGTTGGCGGGCTCATCCTCCCCATCAATGCCGCCCTTGCCCGCCACAATGTAGTCCAAGCGCGCATCGGCCATTTTACAGACATGCGAATAATTAACGATGTTGATGCCGGCAATGATGAGCGTGAGCACCACGGTCACGGCGCCCATGGCAACGAGGATAAACTTGCGACGCAGGCGGCGGCCCAATGCGTCAACAGCATTTGCCCGCCCTGCACCGCTCGAGGCAGCACGAAACTGTTCCGTCATGCGCTTACACCGCGTGCGCACGCTCACGCCTGCTCGCCTTCCTCGACAACCTCGAGTGAATACCCCTGGTTGCGCGATGCGCGGATGGCCACGTTGACACCCAGCGCCGTCAGCTTTTTGCGCAGGTACGAAATATAGACCCACACCACGTTGGCACCTTCGGGCGCGTCCTCGCCCCAAACATCGAGCATCAGACGCTCGGTGGGCATGCGCGTGCCGGCGTTGCGCATAAAGAGTTCCATAAGCTGAAACTCACGATTGGCTAGGTGTTCCTCGCCCAAGGGACCTATAAGCGTGCAAGCCGCCGTGTCGAGGCGGACGTTGCCCACACTGAGCGTCGTGGCGTCAATTGCCGTCACGGCACGCGTCATGGCACGAATGCGAGCGAGCAGTTCCTTGGCGGCGAACGGCTTAGTCAGGTAATCGTTGGCGCCGGCGTCCAGGCCCTCGACCTTATCGGACACCTCGCTTTTGGCCGTAAGCATGATGATGGGCAGGCGTTTGCCGGCCTCACGCGTGCGCTTGAGTACCTCGATACCATCCATGCCGGGCATCATGATGTCCAGTATAACCAGGTCCACATGGTGAGTATCTAATAATTTCAAGGCCTCCAGGCCGTCGCATGCCAGGATGGGATGGTAGCCGTGTTCCTTCAGTACAGCTTCCATCAGCCGCCGGGTATTCTTGTCATCTTCCGCAACCAGTATCTGAAACATGTTCCATTACCTCCCTCTGCT
>URYT01000139.1 GCA_900552185.1 uncultured Collinsella sp.
TTTCTATCAGAGCAGCTCAGCGGTTCTTGAAGGCGGCGACCTTCTCCTTGTTGACAAAGGCGGTCATGGCGTCCTTCTGGTCCTCAGTGGAAAAGCACAGGCCGAAGGCCTCTGACTCAAAGGCGATGGCGGAGTTGATGTCTTTGAGCTCGACGGGGTCGTCGGTGAGGTAGGCTGGATAGGATGTGGCGATGGGCTGGGCGAATCCCATCACAAAGCCCAGGAGCACCGCGCCGAGCAGGACGATGCCGGTCGCGCTGCCAAAAACGAGGATCGCCGCGCCGGTTGCCAACGTGCCCACGATGCTCAGCAAGAAATGACGGCGCGGGCCCCAGGCGTCGAGCGCCGCGCCACCCGCAAAGGATCCCAAGATCACGAATACGTTCATAAACAGGACGGCCAGCGATGTCGCCACGACCGAGGCATCGTCTGCATAGGTGAGCGTTCCGATGACGCCGATGAAGTAGCTGGTCTGGAAGCCGGTATATATGAGGAAGCGCATTGCCACCAGGTGCTTAGCCTGCGCGGACAGCGATGATTGAGGCTTTGAGAAAAGAGAGGCGAGCATGGAGACTCCTTGTTTCATACGAATGCGGACGGTGGGCATTCGCCACCGTCTGTCAAATCAATCTATCCGCATGAAACATTAAGGACGCATCAGGACCCTTCTCTCCGTTTTTCGCCCGTCATGAACTACTTGGTAGATTGTAAGACATGTCCCACACATCTACCAAAGCAAAATCCACCACAAAGATACCTGTCCCCTTTGTGGTGGAAATGACGTTTGCCCAGATAAAACCCGCCAAAATAAACCTGTCCCTTTTTGGCAGGTTTTAGGCCAGATGATCCTGGATCAGGTCGCAGATGGCTCGGGCGTCGTTGATGTTGATGGCTCGGGTCGCAAAGCCGGCGTCGAAAGCCTGACGCGCCAGGGCTTCGTTGCAGGCAAGGGCCAGCGTGTGGCCATCGACCAGGTCGAGCGAGCTCTTGCCGCGCAGACGGTCGACACCGGAGCGCGCGACGACGATGTTGTCGAAGCCCTCAGTCTTATAGCCCTCGATGATCACCACGTCGACATCGTTGTAGCGCGACAGCAGCTCGCGCGCGGGCATCTCGTCTTCCTCGCGCGTGTCGGCGTACTCCGCCCAGCGCGTGGCGCAGATAAGGCCCACGTGCTTGGATCCGGCCTGGTGATGGCGCCAGGTGTCCTTAGCGGGCACATCGATATCAAAGCCGTGATGCCCATGATGCTTGAGCGAGCCCACGCGCAGGCCGCGGCGGGTGAGCTCGGCGATAACCTTCTCGACGAGCGTGGTCTTGCCCGAGTTCTGGTAGCCGATAAACGCGATCGCGGGAACAGCCGGAGTGGGAGCTGCAGGCGCGACGGCGACGGGTGCGCTTGCGGGTGCGTCGCCCGCGGCTCCCACAGCCTGACGCTCGGCACGATCCCATACGCCCGAGCGGCCGCCCTCCTTGTGCAGCAGGCGAACGTCGACGATCTCCATGCCGCGATCGACGGCCTTGCACATGTCATAGATCGTTAAGCACGCGGCACTCGCGCCGGTCAACGCCTCCATCTCAATACCCGTCTTGCCTGTCACGCCGGCCGTAACCAGCACGTGAAAGCCAACCTGCCCGTCCGCACGCGCCGGTGCCCAGCCCTCGGGCACGTCCTCGGCCGGCGTCCCCACCGCAGCGATGGGCGCAATGTCGCACTTGCTCTTGGTAATGAGCAACGGATGGCACATGGGGATGATATCGCTCGTGCGTTTGATGGCCATGATGCCCGCCACGCGCGCGCAAGCAAGCACGTCGCCCTTTTTGGCGCGGTCCTGCAGCACCATAGCCTGCGTCTCGGGATGCATGAGGATGGTGCCCTCGGCGATCGCGATGCGTTTGGTGACCTGTTTGTCTCCCACGTCGACCATGCGCACGTCGCCGTGCTCGTCGACATGTGTGAGATCGTCACGGTAGGCGTCGCGCTCGCCGGAGGAGGCGGGGGAGTTCGTCGTGGGCTCGGTGGCGGCGCTGACAGTCGGCTGCGCGGACGCGTCGGCGTTGCCGGCATTCGCCGCAATTGAGGCTTTGTGGGCAGACATCGCGGCCCTGCGAGCGGCCTTGGTGGCATCGGCGTACCTGCTCTTGGCCATATGATCATCCTCCGATTTGAGACATAAATCGTTGCGTGCCCTCAATTATCGCGTGTTCCTGCGGTTTGTGGGCCACGGCATCGCGCCAAATCGAAAGTACCCGCATATCATCACCACGGCGCAGCGCCTCACGCACCGAATACTCGGCATCGCTAAACAGGCACGGACGCACGTTCCCATCGGCCGTCAGGCGTAGACGGTTGCAATTCGCACAAAAATGGTTGGACATGGCGCTAATGAAGCCGACCGTTCCCGCCGCGCCCGGAAAGTGCCAATAGCGCGCAGGGCCCGCGCCGGCAGGAGCGTCGTTGATGTCGAGCGGCTCAAGCTCACCCAGTCCCGTCGCGGCGGCCCCGGCATTGATGCGCGCCCGCAGCTCGTCGCTCGGCACGGTATCGCTCGCGTCCCACAGTTCGGGATTGAGCGCGGGCGCATGCGGGTCCACAGCGCAATGCGAGCTCGTGTGCTCGTCGCCGATGGGCATGTATTCGATAAAGCGCAGGTGGATGGGGCGGTCGAGCGTGAGCCGCGCGAGGGCCGCCACATCCTGGTTGAGCCGGCGCACAACAACGCAGTTGACCTTAACGGGCTCAAAGCCCCAAGCCAGTGCCGCGTCGATGCCAGCCATGGTCTGCTCGAGTCGACCCAGACGCGTGATTTTTCCAAACAGCGTAGGGTCGAGCGTATCGAGCGAGATGTTAACACGGTTAAGCCCGGCATCTTTGAGCTGCGGTGCCAGCTTGGGCAGCAGGGCGCCATTGGTGGTAAGCGAGATGTCCTCGATCTGCGGAATCGCGCGGATGTCGCGAATAAGCGGGATGATACGGCGGCTTACCAGCGGCTCGCCACCCGTCAGGCGCACGCGGCGAATGCCCTCCCCCGCCACCAAGCGCACAAAGCGGGCGATTTCCTCGGCACTGAGTAGCTCGTCGTGTGCACGGGGCGCCACGCCATCGGCCGGCATGCAATAGATGCAACGGAAATTGCACTTGTCGGTAACGGCAATGCGCAGGTAGTTGATATCGCGGCCAAAGCCGTCATGTTGCACGTGCCCGTCCACGCAGCCCTCCCCTCACGCGGCGTTTTATTCTTCGGAAAACATAATACCCCACGAGAGAATCATGCCGACACCCGTACGACAGGACAGGTCGCTTCGAGCAAGACCGGCCTCCCGAGCCCATCCTCAGCATACAGACCATCACAACATTCGATGCTTTTCCCGTTTTTGGCAAAAAACGTCGAATGTTGTGATGGTTTGCCTGCCCACGGCACCCCGTAGAAGGACCAGAACGCCCCTAAAGGCCGCCGTCCCAGTGCCGAATCACGAATTCTCGCAGGTCGTTCTGACGTTTCTGGAACGCTTCGCTTCGGTCGCACTTAAGGCCCATAGCGAGCGCGATGGCGTTCATCGCCCGATGCAATTGCAGCTGATGGGCAAACTGAGTCCCGGTGAGGACGATCATCCTAAAGCCCAGCGCGCTCAGCACGGTCATACGCTCCGCATCCGACGCGCTGCGCTGTTTATCAAGATGGTCCAAGCCGTTGTATTCAATCCCCGTACCGCTCGCAGACGCATATACGTCGATCTCGAAATACCCGGACTTAGCGAGATACTTGAACTCGTTGGGAACATCGACCCGATGGTTGAGCTCGATCTTGGCGTATCCCAGCCCGCCCTGAGAACGTTTCGCTACGACCATGATTGCGGTGGCCGTCTCCATGGGCGACCGCGCGCCATCGTGCACGCGCCTGAGCACGGCGGCCGCGCGTATAGCCCCCTGACGAGATCGGTTCTCATTGCAATAAGCAATCAAGTCGGCAACGGTATATCTCTGCCCCATCTCGATATAATCGCCTGTCGACAGATGATTCAAATGGTATCGGGCGCAGATTTCGTAGCCATATTCCAGCTGCTCGGGCTCACTCATCCACGAACCCGCCTGGACAAAGCACATGGCCTCATCAACCACTAGAAGGCCCTCTGCCACCTCGATAAGATGGCCTGGAGGTACCGGCGCCCCAAACACGTGGCACCTAAAACCAGCCGGCGTCGAGCGCTCAAAATCGAAGTTGACGAGTGTGTCGATATGATCGAGCTCTTCTCGTGGAATACCAAGCGCAACCAGATAGTCGGTAACGATCCCAACTGCCGTTGAGGCCCTCAGCCCCTTGGCATCGAGTCCCAATTTGGGCAGGCTCGCGGTCGGCTCTGCCTCGTTAGCAAGCGAGTCCTCATCGTATAGGCTGCTTGCTCGCGAGAGCGGCTCGGACGGGCGCGCCACGTTGTGGTACAGCCAGGCAGTCTTATGGGACAGGACGATCGGCAGGTCCATGAGCCCTCCAATGGAGTCGGATAACCAACCTTATTCCCCTGCCCACGGGTCCGCACACCTTCGTGCGCAAGAAAGCGATTCCACCCGATCGAGTGGCAGAAAAACCATCACAACATTCGATGCTTTTCCCGATTTTGGCAAAAAACGTCGAATGTTGTGATGGTTTGAGGCGAGGTGAGGGGCGCGGAGGGGTCAAAGCATCGTGCTCGAACGGGTTAATCCAACTCTTTTAAGCCATGCGCCAGCTGCCAGTACTCGCCGTGCCGGGCGAGCAGCTCATCGTGCGTGCCGCGCTCGATGATGCGGCCGTGTTCGAGGACCATGATGGCGTCGGCGTCGCGGACAGTGGACAGGCGGTGCGCGATCATAAACGTGGTGCGACCGCGCATGATGCGGTCCATACCGCGCTCGATGAGCTTTTCGGTGCGCGTGTCGATGGAGCTCGTGGCCTCATCCAGGATGAGCACCGGCGGGTCGGCGACG
>URYT01000140.1 GCA_900552185.1 uncultured Collinsella sp.
ACGCAAAGAAGGCCACTTAATGTGGCCTTCGTCTTGCGCAGGACTGTAGAGCAGGAAACCTTATATCCGGCCCCTCCGTCCGGGGACCGCGCCGTACCAGCTACAGCGTCATGTTTGGATCGGCGTCGACGTCGAACGGCGAGATTTCACCTCGGTCGAATTTACGGCGAGCGACCTCCGCAATCATGGCTGCGTTATCGGTACAGGCAGACAAGGGCGGCACCGTTACGCGAATCCCCTGACGCCCAAGCTTCTTGATCATCATCTCGCGCAGATGCGGGTTGGCCGAGACGCCGCCACCGATGCAGTATTCCTTGCATCCGGTAGCGTGCAATGCGTTTTTGGCCTTCTTGTACTGCACGTCAAAGACAGCTGCCTCAAACGAAGCTGCCAGATCGGGCAGGTGAATCGTGCGCCCGGCCTTGGTCTCCTGTTCAATGTAGAGCGTCACAGCGGTTTTAAGGCCCGAAAGCGAGAAGCGATAGTCTCCTCTGCTGTTAAGCGCACGGGGGAAATCGATCGCCTTGGGGTTGCCCGTCTCGGCCAGCTTGGAAATGATGGGGCCACCGGGATAGCCCAGACCCAATGCCTTGGCTACCTTGTCGAAGGCCTCGCCCACAGCGTCGTCGAGTGTCTCACCAAGTACCTCGTAGTCGCCCCATGCCTTTACGTGCACGAGCATGGTGTGCCCGCCCGAGACAAGCGTGAAGATGAACGGCGGCTTGAGGTCGGGCTGCGCCAGCAAGTTGGCAAACAGGTGCCCCTCCAGATGGTTGACGCATACGAGCGGCTTACCGGCAGCGTAGGCAAAGCCTTTGGCAAAGGCAACGCCCACCACGAGGGCGCCCACCAGGCCCGGACCCTGTGTCACGCCCACGGCGGCAAGCTCGCTGGGGGCAATGGCTCCACCCTCAAGACCAAGCGATGCTGCGGCATCCTCGAGCGCCGCATCCACGACACTCACAATCACCTCGACGTGTTTGCGCGAGGCGATCTCGGGCACCACGCCGCCAAAGCGGGCATGGAAATCAATCTGTGTCGACACCTGGTTGGCCAGCATATTGCCATCCGCATCGATAATCGCCACGGCCGTCTCGTCGCAGGAGCTCTCGATAGCGAGCACTAGGCGGCGGCGTTCAATTTCGGCACGCTCCCCCTCGGAGCGCCCGGGCGCAGGCAGCGGCCATACGCGCTGCTCTGCCGCCGTCGGCTCGGGCGAAGCATTGTCGACCGGAAGCACGAGGGGCAGCGGGGCCGTCATGACGATGGCATCCTTGCCGGCACCATAGTAGCCGCGGCGCCGTCCTGCCTCGGTAAAGCCCAGAGCGTTATAAAGCGCGATCGCTCCCTCGTTGCCGTCCTCGACCTCGAGCGAAGCCGTGGTGCAGCCGAGCATCTGGGCATCATAGCTCACATGCGACAGCAGCTTGCGGGCAATGCCCTCACGGCGATGTGCCGGGTCGACGGCGACATCCAGAATCTGCACATCACCGTCCACGACCATACCGCCGGCAAGGCCCAGTAGCTTGCCGTCGTCGTGTGCCACCCACCAACTACGCGGCGCAGCGACGTCCTCGCCCAGTTCGGACAGGAACATGCCCGGCGTCCACGCCTCGTGTCCGGCACCTTCAAAGCAGGCAGCCTCCAGCGTGCTCGCGCCCTCGGCATCCGCCGCGCCCATGGGACGGAACTGCAGATGACGACCGGCGAGCTCATCGGCAACGCCCGTAATTTCGCTCTGTGCACTCTCAGCAAGACCAAGACGCTTGCGCTCGTTTTCCTCGGCATCCGAAAGGCGCGTGTAAATCGGCAGGACGCGGGCCGGATCGCCGTCACCCGCAGCGTGCGCGAGCAGCAAGCCCTCGCCCGAAGGCCACCACAGGTCGCACTCCACGCAGCGGGCGGTCTCGTCCTCACCCAGCAGCTTGCCATAGCGCACGAGACCGTCACCGGTCAGCTGAACCTGGTCCCAGTCCGCTGCTTGGCGCCACTCATCGAGCGCCACGGCGGCCTTGACCACGTGTTCGCGCTCAAATTGACGCTCGGGGCCCTCATCGACCAGCATATACAGCGCCGGATATACCTCACCGCGCATAGCATCGGCCAAGATACCAAGCTTGCCGCGCACACCAGCCTTCCACGCCGTCCAAGCGCAAGCGTCGAGCGTCGACACGCCCAGCAGCGGAACATTGGCACCACGCGCGAGGCCCTTGGCAGTGGAGATGCCAATGCGCACACCCGTAAAGGACCCCGGGCCGCGGCCGACCACATAGCAACCAACATCGCTGCGATCCAGACCGGCTTGAGCCAGCACGCCATCAACGGTATTCACGAGCTCAACGTTGGCGTGACGGCGACACACGTGGTCGCCACTCACGAGCTTCGTCTCGCCCGTCTGCCCATCAATCCAGCTTACCGCGCAGGCAAGCATGTCGGTCGAGGTATCGAGCGCCACCACCAGCGCGTTGTCGTTATGCAAGCTCATCTTGTACAGCCTTATCAATCAAATGGGAAAGCTCCATTGCGCGGTCACCGTGCGCTTCAAGCGTTATCGTTCGCACATCGCTGTCGCCCTCATCACGCTTGAGCGTCACCGAAAGATACTCATCCGTCAGCTCGTCCTGGAATTGTTCGCCCCATTCCAGCAGGCAAGCACCCTCATAGCCCAGCACATCGAAAATGCCCGTATCCTCGAGCTCGTAGGCATGCTCCAGGCGGTATAGATCAAAGTGAAACAGCGGAATACGACCTTGATCGTGAACGGCCATGAGCGCAAACGTAGGGCTCGTAACCATATGCCCATCGCCCAGCCCGCGCGAGACGCCCTTGGTAAAGTGAGTTTTACCCACTCCCAGGCCACCGGTCAGGATGAGCACATCTCCGTCCTCAAGGCACGGTGCAATTAGCTCGCCAAAGTACTCCGTATCGGCAGCGCAAGTCGTTTTGTAAGTACCTACCCCCAGGCGCTCCAGGGACATATATGCTCCTTATTATTCCGAGGCGTCCTCTGGTGCGGGATGTCGCTCCAGATAATCGCCCAGCATCTTAAAGTCTTCCTCCAGCAGCTCCTGCCACGCCGGATTGCGCAGCGCTGCTGCCGGATGAAAAGTGGGCATTACTACAAAATGCCCCATCTGGTGGAACCTGCCGCGCAGCTTAGTAATGCCAATCTCGGTCTTAAGCACAAAGTGCGTCGCGGGGTTGCCGAGCGTCACGATAATATCAGGCCAGATGCTTCGAATCTGCTCACGCAAAAACGGCGAGCAAGCCAGCACTTCCTCGGGACGCGGATTGCGGTTTCCCGGCGGGCGGCACTTAAGCACGTTGGCAATGTAGACGTCTTCGCGTTTGAGCCCCGCCAGCGACAAAATGCCGTTGAGATCCTCGCCTGCCGCCCCCACAAAGGGCTCGCCCTGCAAATCCTCGTTGCGACCCGGCGCCTCACCGATAAACATGACGCGAGCGCGGGGGTTTCCCACGCCAAACACGATATTGTGACGCGACTGGTAGAGCTGGCAGAGGTGACAATCGCCCAGAACGGCCTCAATCTCCTCGAGTGCGACCTCACGTGGCGCCTGATGGCTATGACCGGGGATGTGCATGACGCCCATAGCGGCTCCTACACGTAGACCTTGTCGAGACGCATGCCAAAGCCGCAGGCGACCTCGTAGTTAATCGTTCCGCGCAGTCGGGCCATCTCGTCCATAGTGATCTCGGCATCGCCATCGCGGCCGACAATGATCATCTCGTCACCATACTCGGCCTCGGGAATCTCGTGTGCCGGGTTGGACTGAATGGCGACCATAAACTGGTCCATGCAGATATTGCCAACCTGATGCACGCGCTCGCCGCGATACAGCACATCCATACGATTGGAAAGCGTACGCGATAGGCCATCGGCATAACCGATCGGCAGCGTGCAGATCTGAACGCGCGTACGCGGTACGCGGTAGGTAAAACCGTAGCCCACGCCCTCACCCATCGCAGGGTGCGCCACGCGCGTCACACGCGCATGGACGCTCATAACGGGATCAAGCTGCATCACGCGGCCACTCAGCTCGCACGGCTGCATGCCATACAAGCCAACGCCGGCGCGGATCATATCAAAATGCATCGAGGGGTCGAGCATCGAGGACGGCGTGTTGGCGCAGTGCACGATACCGCACTCAAAACCCGCATCCTTAATGGCCTGAACGGCCTCGGTAAAGCGCTGGCACTGCAGCTTGTAGTCCCAGCCCGAAGGTTCATCGGCCGTGGCGAAGTGCGTAAATACGCCGTCGCACTGAATACCGCGATGAAAATTTATACCGCGGACAAAGTCGACAACCTGCGTGTAGTGAACGCCGATACGATTCATGCCCGTCTCGATGGCGAGATGATACTTGCCCACTTTGCCCGCCGCGACGGCACATTCGCCATACGCAAGAGCAAAGTCAGACGTATAGACCGAGGGCATGATATCAAACTCGAGCAACGTCGGAATGGCCTCGATAGGCGGCTCGCTTAGGATGAGGATGGGTTTCGTTATCCCGCCCTGTCGGAGCTCAACGCCCTCGTTAACCGTCGCCACGGCAAACATGTCGGCACCGGCCGAATACATGATCTTGGCGCACTCAACAGCTCCATGACCATAAGCATCGGCCTTGACCACGCAGCACAAGCGCTGGCGCGGACCAACCAGGCTCTTGAATGCCCTCGTGTTCCTGCGCAGCGCCCCGGTGTCGATCTCGGCCCATGCCCAGCGCGTCGGCGGCTCGTGTAGCGTCTGCATCTATGCTCCCAACTCGATTCCAGCGTCCTTGAGGGCTTCTTCTTCGACAACTCCCATGGCATCACCGATCACGTCGATCAAGTCCGTGGCGATCACGCTGCGTTCGCCCATCGCCGCAGCGGCGACATACCCCGTAAACGAATGGAC
>URYT01000141.1 GCA_900552185.1 uncultured Collinsella sp.
CCCGCCGGATCTGCGCCTCACCGGCAAGTGCTGCAACTTCTACAACCGCTGCCCCTATGCCCAGACCATCTGCACCGAGTGTGTGCCGGAGCTCAAGGAGCTCGCTTCCAAGCGTAAGACCTATGTGAAGCTCAAGTCCGAGATGACCAAGCTCTACGCCCAGCGCAAGGATCTGGACATTGAGCTCGACGATCTCAACACCACCGAGATTCAGACCAACAACGCCATCGAGGCTGCCAAGAAGCGCCACGTCGATGGCTCCGACTACCGCGAAGTTCAGGACCTGGAGAATGAACTCGCCACCCTGGCCAAGCGTCTGGACAAGATTGAGCACACTCGCAAGGACGTCGTTGTCGCCCATAAGGAGGCGCTCGACCGCGAGGCCCGCGCGCAGGCAATCATCGCCAAGTTCGAGGAGGGTGTGAAGGCCGATACCAAGGCCGCTCGCGCCAAGGCTGCCGACCTGCAGGCTCAGATTGACGCCGCCACTAAGGAGCGCACCGCGCTTGCCGCCACGCTGCCGTCCGACGTGCTCACCGACTACGAGCGTCTGCTCAAGCAGTTCCGCGGCCTTGCCGTCGAGACCATCCAGGGCAACATCCCCACGGTCTGCCACACCGCGCTGCAGGCATCGTCCATGAGCGACCTCAACCATGACGGTAGCGAGATTACGCACTGCCCGTACTGCCACCGCCTCCTGGTACTCCCGAGCAAGGAAGCCTAGCAATGACGGCGGCATCCAACAATTCAATGCAACTTGAGGGAAAAACGATCCTGCTGGGCATTACCGGCGGGGTCGCCGCCTATAAGTCGTGCAATATCGTGCGCCTGTTGCAAAAGCGCGGCGCGCGCGTCAAGGTCGTTATGAGCGAGCATGCCACCGAGTTTGTGGGCCCGCTCACCTTTCGTGCGCTCACCAACGAGCCCGTTGCCGTGGGCCTATTCGACGATCCCTCCGACCCTATCCACCACATTTCGCTGGCGCAGGAGCCCGATCTGGTGGTCGTGGCGCCCGCGACGGCCAATATCATCGCCAAGATGGCCAACGGCATCGCTGACGACCTCATCTCCACCACGCTACTTGCGACGCCGCGACCCATCGTGATCGCGCCCGCTATGAACAACGGCATGTGGAAGGCACCGGCGACACAGGCCAACATGTCCACGCTGCGCGAGCGCGGTGTCCATGTGGTGGGACCCGGCAGCGGCTACCTTGCCTGCGGCGACGTGGACACGGGCCGCATGAGCGAGCCCGAGGAAATCGTCGAGGCTGTCTGTGAGGTGCTCAACCCCGCGCCTCAGGACCTGGCAGGCAAGCGCATCGTCATCACCGCCGGCCCCACGCACGAACCGATCGACCCGGTGCGCTTCATTGGCAACCGCTCTTCGGGCAAGATGGGCGTCGCCCTGGCGGGGGAGGCTGCTCGCTGCGGGGCTACGGTCACGCTCGTGTTGGGACCGACATCGGTCGATGTGCCCCGCGGCGTGGAGTGCGTGCGCGTGCAGACCGCCGCAGAGATGCTCCAGGCGGCCCTGAGCGCCTTCCAGACGGCCGATGTGGCTATTTGTGCGGCCGCCGTCGCCGACTACACGCCTGCAGCCCCGGCGGACCATAAACTCAAAAAGTCGAACGAACGCTTGGATCGCATCGAGCTTGTCGAAACGGTCGACATTTTGGCCGAGCTCTCGCGCCAGAAGGGCGAGCGATGCGTGATCGGATTTGCGGCCGAGACCGATAACGTCGTGGAGTACGCCGAGCGTAAATTGACCCGCAAGGGCTGCGATGTAATTATCGCCAACGATGTCTCGCGCGCCGATTCGGGCTTTGGGACCGACACCAACAAGGCCTGGATTGTGAGCACAACGGGTACGCAAGAACTTCCCGTGCTAACAAAACCCCAGCTCGCAGATACAATTCTGGACTTGCTTCAAAATTTGTAAAAAAGTTCTTGCACAAGGCTAAAGTTTCGGGTTAATATACTCCCTGTTGCGAGAGAGCGCAGCAACAAACAAAAGCTTCGGGACGTGGCGCAGCTTGGTAGCGCACTTGACTGGGGGTCAAGGGGTCGCTGGTTCGAATCCAGTCGTCCCGACCAGAAGTTTGCAGGTCAGGCACTTTGTGTCTGACCTTTTTTGTTTTAAGCAATTGCTTAATTTTGATTAAGCAACAGGATGTCGAAAATCCACCTGCGCGATAATCGCCTTTTGCGGCTACTTGCGTGTTTTGCAGGTACATGAGCCGAGCTATTAACGCGATATGAGTTTACATATGCGTAGCTGGTACACGCCGAGAACGGGCGGCATTTATCGCGGCGATTCACACAGATATAACGACTGTAACGAACAAGCGTGTCGCTGTATTTATTCCAGTGGTTCACTTGATCGGTGGACAAGTTGGCTGTTGCAACGAAACGCCAAGCAGGATGGGCTCCATACGAGGATGCCGCAGCGGTAATGGCGGGAGAGTTCGGCTGGCGCTCTGAGAGCCGCTGTGTGACCCCATTTCTACTCAAACCGATAACTATGCTTCAAGACGAGAATCGTTCGTTTGGTTGCCAAATGAAAAGCCCGCGCAGAATCGCACGGGCTTTTCATTGGTTGCAGATGAGGCTAAAAGCAGAAGGCGGGGAACACGCAGTAGATGTTCGTCGCGCTGTAGTAGTCATAGCTGCCGTTGCTGTGGACACAGCGGAAGGACGCGGAGTTGCTCGGATGCACGGAGCGAGTCCAGTGATAGCTGCTCGACGAAGCACTGGAATAGTTCGACGTTGTCACGCCCTTGGATTTGTAGTACTCGTACTGGGCGCCGTCAGACTGGAGGTCACCGTAGACTTCAGTCATCGAGAGCAGGAAGACCTTGTCAGTCGTGGCCGAGGGGGTGCCTGCCTTGCCGTCGCCCAGGTTGTCGGTCATCTTCGTGACGGACTTCACCTTGGACTGAGTTCGCAAGGCAAAAGCGACCAGAGGTCGCCGGTATTGAGGAGGCCGCGGAGTTCGGACTTCTCCCAGCCGCCGGCGTGCGTGTTCGTGGCGTTTATTCTCTGTAGGGCCAGGGCATTGTTGGTCGCCTCGAACGTAAGCCCCGCCTTGCCTGAGCCATCAGCAAAAATTAAGATAAGACCGTGTTTGACCAATATGAACTTGAGCATATTCCGTCCGTATTCATACTGGATGATCAAGGAAACATCATCGGCTTATCCGAAGGAGAGGAAGAACCTCTTGCCTTATTAAAGAAATACGCCAAATACAACGGATATAAAGCGGAAGGAGGCGACATCAAGTAACTATCAAAGGCCAGATTAAGGAGCCAGCCATGAAGAAATGCCTGCCCTCCATCGTCTCAGCAGCTCTTTGCCTCTCCCTTGTCATGACACCATTTGTGCCCGTTGCGGCAGCCTATGCCGACGAGGGATCTCCCGCCGAGAGCAGCGAGATCTACGTCGGAGACAACTACGACGAAAATTACGATATATCCCTTTTGAGCGCGGACGCTGCACGGATTCATATTCCAAGGCGTGGTGCGATTCTCACGGATCTGCAAATAACCGCCCCGTCCCTCACAAGGTCAAGCTGAACGCGAAGGAGGAGGCTTGCCTGCGCGATCCCTACCTTGCTGGCACCGCTGAAGTTATCGCCGGTCTCGTGACAACCGGTCCTAGCGGCGGCGTTTTTGCAACCGCAATGACATCGTACCGACTTTTCATTTGCATGTTCTGAAAGGAAGTTGCCATGTTGTCGCAAAATCAATCGAGATACTTGAACACAATCGGCTTTGCCCTGCTTGCATTACTCTTTGCTAGCGACCTTTTGCTGAAACCGCCCAAGGAACTCGTTTTGCTTGCCATAGACTGCATTTCCGCCCTTTACTTTACGGCAACCCTAATCGTCGGACTAAAGGAGAGGAAAAAAGGCGCAGTCGTTGCGTCCGCCGTAGGCGTGATCACAGCCATTGCATCATTCTTTATCTGACACATTGGTGATTTAGGGGCGATATCGTAGGAATACGACCGGGAGAGCCGGGACCAGATTGCCCGGGTTGCCCGGTCGGCTCGCGCGACGGCGCGGCGGTTCCACAGAAAGATCTCCGGACTTCACGCCGTTTCTGATCGCATTGTAGACAGCCATCTCTTCTTCGCAGTCGGCGAGCACGCGGTGTGCGTCGTCGTTTTGGATGTCCAGTAAATCTCGAAGGTCCTCCATGCACCAGCGTCCGAGATCTGGCCATGCGCGTTGCGCGAGCTGATAAGTGTCGATTGCGATGTTGTAGTTAAAGTCCAGGCCAAAGCCGTCCCAGGCAGAACGGCTTTGTTACCTTGATTATCAACTTCATCCGGGCACTTCCCGCATTCATCCGTGTGTGTATGGATGAATGCGGGGTTCAATACCCCGGCGGCCTGATCGGCAGACCGCCGGGAATTCTCACTCCTCGAAAAAAGCCGGCACTCGGTTAGTCCTGCGCATCTTAAAATCGCCGGTCTCGTGGGAGACGTAGAGAATGCCGTCCATCCCATCTCGTGATGCATACGACAGGTGAACTGAACCGCAATCCGATCCATCATTGTCGAGAAGATCGAACGAATTCGGGTCGCTCGTTGCGGCCAAACGACCACTCAGACAAGAGCCATCGTCATTACAGATTTGCCATTCCATGTCTTCGCCTGCAAGAATCGCCATAGACGGCCTGGTCGCGCCATCGTTGACATACATCCCGTCTATGCCAAACCCATTTTCAGCGCCATCGATGAACGACTGCTCGGACCTATACCTCGTAAATGATGCACATAGCACCATTGCAAGACAAAGTACAAAGCCAACAATCGCTATCTTTGCATAGCTCTTGCCTATCATGTCATTCACCTCCCTCGTATGTATCGAGGTATTCCTGCTTGAGCGTCTGCGAGGACGACTCGA
>URYT01000142.1 GCA_900552185.1 uncultured Collinsella sp.
GGGTTTCTTGCGTCCTGCGGAGTGTTCTGAAAAGTAACACCAGGGCGGGCCCTACGTTAACCCGGCAGGGGGAGTGCGATTCCCTGATCGCTCACTTAATCTAATAAGAAATTGAGCGAGGCCGGAGCGTTGGCTCCGGCCTCCCCATATAAGGGCTTGGCAAAGCCGAGCCACTAAATTTATATCAGCCCCAGAACATGTTTGAGAACAGTGCCTGGAGTACGTTGACGTAGGCCCCGAATCGGTGATGCCTCCCGGCGCATTCCGCAGGGGGAGCGATATTTTGCAGCACGAAGTGCGCAGCAAAATATCGCTCATGCCCGAGGACGCGCCGGGAGGCATCACCGATTCGGAGCCGGACATATAGATCTACCTGCGCATTTACAAATTCGTAAACTTTTTTCAAAAAAGTGCTTGCGCAGTTCTCGAAACATAGGTTATTATCTTCCTCGTTGAACGCGCGGGTCTAACAAAACGAACCGCGAATCAACAACATAGCATGTCGGAGTGGCGGAATTGGCAGACGCGCTAGCTTGAGGTGCTAGTGACCGCTTTTTGGTCATGCGGGTTCAAGTCCCGCCTCCGACACCATCGCATTTGAGAAGCCTCTTCGGAGGCTTTTTTATTACCGATAGACGGTGAGGTTCACGATGGAAACGCTTGAGCGCAATGAGTGGGCAGACGTTGCCCAACTGGTCGAGATCACGAGCGATGCTGTCATCATTTGTGAGCTCGACGGAACCATTCTGCATGTGAATAACCGCTTGCTCGACTTGATGTGCGAGGAGCGTTCCGATGTGATCAACGGGGACGTTAAAGACCTCTTGTACTCATCAGCATTTGAACGCGCGTCAGAGCATCGTCTTCCTTTTGAGACCAATGGAACCGAGAGCGAGTTGATGCTCAAGCTGAGTGACGGCTCTTTTATTCCCGTCTTGGTTTGTGCCGGCTCGGTTACACCGCCTCGTATTTTTGGGCGCCGCGCGCCGCGTGTTCTGGTGGCGCTTCATAGCATCGAAGAGCAGTACTCGCACGACCGCCAGCTCAAGCGTGCGCTTTCGGAGCTTAGAGTGGCGAATAAGCGCCTTTCGGGCACTTTGTCGGTCATTATGAGCACGGTGGGCTCCGATGAGCTGCCTAGTTTGTTAGATACCGTTTTGAACCAGCTTGTAGGAACGCTCGATGCTTCGGGTGCCGCTATTTATTTTTCTGAGAGCGGCGGTTTTAAGCTTCGCGGTGTTTCCAAGGAGCTGCACGACAGCTACCTGCCCGAGTTTTTGCCGTATGGCGCTGGCATTCCGACGTATGTGCTTCGCGAGTCGCGTGCCTGTCGTTTGTCGATTCAACAGGACCTTGAGGGTGATAGGGCTGCCTCCGGTATGTTCATGGACCTGGACAATCGTTCTAAGCACCTGTTGCGCGTGCAGGATATGCCTCCGTACCGCAGCGAGATCTGCCTTCCCGTTTTTTACGGTACGCAGATCCTTGGCGTGCTGGAAGTTGGTTGGAAGCGCCCTCAGGCACCGCTCGCCTATGACGTTAATGTACTCGAGGTCATTTGCGATTACCTGTCTATCCAACTGGTCGGCATGGCATCGAGCCTTCGCTCTCGTCGCACGGCCGAGCTTGGCCGCTCGCTCAATGTCTTACGTGATGAGTTGTTTACCTTTCTAGACGATTCCGCCGCGGCTACCCAGGCGGTATCGTCCGAGATTTGCAATATGCTCAACTGTCATTTTTGCCCTGTTGAGTATGACGCCAGTCTGGGCTCCTATGTCATAGATTTTGAAGGCGGCAGTCGCGTTGCTTTGCCGGACGATCCCGAGAAGCTTTTCTTTTCCACGACGGCGCCAGCGGCACGTTTGGGGGTTGGCTCTGATGGCTTTGAGGCGTCTGTTTTGGGCGGCACGAGTGCCGAGGATCTTAAACACGTCCGTATAACTCGCGTTGACGAATCGATGCCTATGGGAGGCTGGCTTAGGGCGCATGGTCTGCCTTGCCAGGGTCTCTACGTCGACACCGGCATCGAGGCGGGGCGCCCGCGCTCTGAGGGTGATGGCAAGCACAGCAACGACGCGATCGTTCCTGCTTCTGTTGCGAAAGGCCCGACGACGCGCGCGCTGCTGCTTCGTGACGGTAGTCAAGAGCCGATTGATGACCTTGAATATGACTACTTGGTGCACTTGGCGCATGACTTTGAACTGATCTACGAGGGCGAATCTCAAAAGCGCGAGGAGCGCCATATCGCTCAGACCCTCCAGATTGGCATGAGAAATTCGCTTGGTGACGTTCCGGGTATCGCGACCGATTCGGTATACCTTTCGGCAACGAATTCGGCGTTGGTCGGTGGCGACTTTTATACGCTCGTCCGTCTTCCCGACGATTGCGCCGTAATGATTCTGGGTGATGTGTCTGGCAAAGGAATCGAGACGGCGTCGATGTCAGCGCTCGTCAAGACGGCGCTGACGGCCTATGCCTGGGAGGGTGCTGGGCCCGCCCGCATGGCCCGCTCGCTCAATAGCATGCTCATGGGCTTTTCGAGGGTCGAGACGTTCGTGACGGCGTTTATCGCCAAGATCGATCTTAAAGCGGGTCGCGCTACCTATTGCTCTGCGGGACATCCTCCCACTATGGTCATTAGACCGTCGTCGACGCCGCTTGGCGGCGGAGAAACCCGAGGGGGAGAAGTGGAGCTCCTTGGGTGCCAATCGGGCGTGATCGGTGCCTTTGAGAGCATGGTGTACGAGACAGGCGTGTTTACGTTCGCTCCTGGTGACATGCTATTTATGTATACCGACGGAACAATCGAAGCACGTGATCGCTCGGGTGCTTTCTTTGGCGAGCAGCGCCTTCGCGACCTTCTGCTCTCTGTCTCGGGTGAGGGCGTATCGGGAATCTGCGGTAAGGTCTTGGGCGAGCTTGACCGCTTTACCGAGTCGGCGCTGGACGATGACATCGCGCTGGTTTCCCTTGAATTTTTACGAGGTCGATCGTAGACCTCGACGCGTAACGGGCAAAATCTTCGCAGTTACAGATACGTATGCATCGAGCGAGCTCTTTTGGGGAACCATGGTCGTATGAATGAGTGGAATGACATAGCGGTTTTGACGCCACCGGGTGATGTCGACATCGCCTCGGTGTCCGTGCTGCGCCCACGGTTGGATAATCTGATCGACTGGGGCGTGCGCCGTGTTGTCATCAATTGCCAGGCAGTGGGCTTTATCGACTCGACGGGTTTGGCGTTTTTGCTTACACGTGCCAGAGAGCTCATGAGGCGAGAGGGCCTGCTTTCGCTCGTTAACGCCTCCGATGAGGTCATTCGCTTTTTGGAGATTGCCCGACTTGTCGACATCCTTCATGTTGCGGGTCCGGCGCGTGAGTCGATTCCCGCCATTCCGGTGGGAGAGTTGCCACGATGGAGCAAGAGCATCGAAGTGCGGCGAGGCATAGAGAACCTCCCGTATTATCGGCACCGTGTGGCCGAGCTTCTCGAATCGCTTCCCCTGAGGCGTGATGAACGTTATGACGTCGCATTGGCGCTGGGGGAGGCATTGGGTAACGCGTATGACCATGCGGGCGGTGTTGGCTGTATCCTGACGGTTCAGGCCTACGGGGACCGTGTTGTGCTCGAGGTGCTTGATCGGGGCGCTGGCTATTCTATCGATGGGGCGAGCGAGCCGGTGGCATCCGAGGAACGCGGACGTGGTATCAAGCTTATGCGCATGCTCGTCGATAATGTGGAGGTTACCCGTCGCACGGATGGTGCCGGCACACGCGTTCGGATGGTGAAGCTGTTTAGCTCGGCATTGGAATCGTGCGCTTAGCGCTTTAGGTTGACATGATTTCCCTGCGTGAACTTGCTTTGAGCAACTTTTTTGAAAAAAGTACTTGCGTCTTTTGGATAACTCGCGTAAATTAATAACCCGCAAGCGGACATGGCTCAGTTGGTAGAGCACAACCTTGCCAAGGTTGGGGTCGCGGGTTCGAGCCCCGTTGTCCGCTCCATTGCATTTCCGGACCGTTCTTAACGGTCCTTTTTCGGCGAAGTGGCCAAGTGGTAAGGCAGAGGCCTGCAAAGCCTTCACCCCCAGTTCGAATCTGGGCGTCGCCTCCAACCTGGAACTTATATGCGGACATGGCTCAGCTGGTAGAGCATCACCTTGCCAAGGTGAGGGTCGCGGGTTCGAATCCCGTTGTCCGCTCCATGATTTCACGAATCGGGAGCCTGCGGGCTCTCGATTTTCTGTATGAGGGCTTTTGTCAAGCAGCGTGCCTGCAGAGCGCAGTGCCAGCGTGGCTTTTTATCCCGAACGATAGGTGCTACGACATTTTGCCCCCTTTGGCTACAACCAGCCTGACAGAACTCAGTGTCCAGCTGCGGGTTTTTGCCCGATTTCGAATTGCAACCTGTAGCCCAAGGGGCTGTTTTGTCTAAAGCGGGAAAAGGAACTGGCAAAAGAGAGCCTCAGGCTGCGGGTGGCTTGTTCGATGGTACGACCACGCGGAGAGATCGTCCATCCTCAATTGTTGATCGCGTGCACAAAATGAGCGTCACCCTATGGTAGTATGGCGATACGGAAAAGATTCGGCCGTGAGAGGCGGTTGCCCATGGAGACGAGCAAGGTAAAATGCCGCGAGTGCAAGGCTCGCGCCACCCAATACGAGGGGGCGTTGCCGACCCGGGGCGTTGCGAAGGTCCTCGTGGCCGGGTTCGCCATCTACATTCTCGGTCTGTGGGTGCTCGTGGCTCTGGCGGGTTTCACGACCGGCGATGCTGCCGAGGTGGGCATGATGGATATGCTCATCGTGCTGGCCGTCGTCGTCACCCTTGCCACGGCCGG
>URYT01000143.1 GCA_900552185.1 uncultured Collinsella sp.
CAAACAAATGACAGAAAAAATCAACGCCATGCACCCAGACCTTGTCATTATCGCGGGCGATATTTATGATAACGAATATGATGCCATTGAAAATCCTGAGGAAATCAAGGCACTGCTTGCTTCCATTGAATCCCAATACGGCGTTTTTGCCTGCTGGGGCAATCACGATTTAAACGAAGAAATCTTTGCCGGCTTTACCTTTGACAGTGATGAAAAGAAAACTGCCGATGACCGTATGGCACGTCTTTTAGAAGATGCTAATATCCATTTGCTTTCAGATGAAACAATGCTTATTGATGACAGCTTTTACATTGTCGGACGCAATGATCCGAGCCGGGCAAGAAAAACCGAAAGTGAACGTGCTTCGGCCGATGCACTTCTCTCCGGCCTTGATAAGACAAAACCGATTTTTGTCATTGACCATCAGCCAAAAGAGTTTGATGCACTTGCGCTCGCAGGTACAGACGTGGACTTTTCCGGTCACACCCATGACGGGCAGATGTTTCCGGCCAACATTATTACAAATCTTATGTGGGATAATTCCTGTGGTCTTTGGACAAAGGATAACTTCACCTCCGTTGTGACCTCCGGCGTCGGCGTCTGGGGACCGAATATGCGTGTCGGCACAAAAAGCGAGGTTGCCGAAATCAATATCAAATTCGCACCGTAACAAAAAAGACTTAAATCAAAGAAAAAATCGTTCTTTTGGTTTAAGTCTTTTTATTCATTCAAAGTGCCGATTTACACTGCAAACTGGCTGTTATAAAGATTGGCGTAAAATCCATTCTTTGCCAGAAGCTCTTCGTGGGTTCCCTGTTCGATGATATGCCCGGCATTCATCACAAGGATACGGTCCGCAGACTGGATCGTGGACAGCCGGTGCGCCACCACAAAGCTGGTGCGTCCCTGCATCAGCTTTTCAAACGCCTGCTGCACCAGCATTTCGGTGCGGGTGTCGATGCTGGATGTTGCTTCGTCCAGTATGAGCATCTGCGGCTGGCACAGCATGATACGCGCGATGCACAAAAGCTGCTTCTGCCCCGCCGAAAGGTTTCCGCCGCCCGGTGCAATGACGGTATCATATCCCTGCGGCAGACGCTTGATAAAGCCGTGGGCATAAGCGGCTTTCGCCGCGGCCTTTACCTCCTCGTCCGTGGCGTCCGGCTTGCCGTAGGCGATATTCTCGCGCACGGTAGCGCATTTGAGCCAGGTCTCCTGCAGCACCATGCCGTACATGCCCCGCAGCGCACTGCGCCGCAGTTTGGCAATGCTGTTCCCGTCCACGGCGATCTCACCCCGGTCCACCTCGTAAAAGCGCATGAGCAGGTTGATGAGCGTCGTCTTGCCCGCGCCCGTGGTTCCCACCACGGCAATCTTCTGGCCCGGCTCGGCGGTAAACGACACGTCGTGCATAAGCGGCTTGTCGGGCGAATAACCAAAGCGCACGTGCTCAAAGGAGACGCGACCCTCAACGCGACCCGGCAGCTTGGCGGCCTCGTCCGGCAGCGGATCGGCCTCCATCTCGGGCTCATCAAGCAGGTCGAACACGCGCTCCGCACTCGCCAGCGCGCTCTGCAGCGAGTTGAAAGTAAACGACAGCTGCGTCATGGGTTCGGACGCCTCGTAGATAAACTGGAAGAACGCCTGGAAAACGCCGACGGTCATGTGACCGGCAACCAGCATGCTGCAGCCCACCAGCGCGATCACGATCTGCGCCAAACGGCCGATAAAGCGCACCGCAGGGCCGACGGCATTGATCATAAAGTCGGCCTTGGCACTCACGCGTGCCAGCTCGCCCGAGGCCTGGTGCACCTCGGCAGAACTTTGGCGTTCGCGGTTAAACGCGCGGATCACCAGACGGCCCGAATAGCCTTCCTCGACCGCACTCGTAATCTTGGACACCCACTCCTGGCGCTCGCCCGTCACATCGTGTGTGCGGCGCGAGACGACCTTCGTCACCAGCAGCGACAGTGCCGTAAAGAACAGAAAGACGAGCGTAAGCTGCACGCTGAACACGAACATCACGCTCACAGCACCAACAACCGTGCCGATCGACACGAGCAGCTGCAGCAATCCGCGCTGCATGCTCTCGGACATCTTGTCCAGGTCGTTGGTCGCGCGGCTGACGACCTCGCCGGGACGATGCGCGTCAAAATAGGCGAGCGGCAGACGGTTGAGCTTTTGCGCGATGCGGTTGCGCAGGCGCAGATTGAGACGCTCAGCGACGCTCGACATCAAAAAGCTCTGGAGCGCATAGAACGAGGCAGCGGCAGTCCAGATCATAAAGTAGACGAAAATGGTCTTGCCGCAGTTCTCCCAGGTGATGCTGAAAGTGGTGTCGTTGGCAAACGCCACCTGAATGTGGCCCCACAGCTCATCGATCACGCGGGCGCTATATGCCGGCGCGGCGGTGTTAAAGATGACATAGAACACAATGCTCGCGAACACGATATAGAAGCGCCAATGGTCGCCGGCAGCCTCACTCCACAGGCGGCGCACCGTCGCCCAGGTATCCCGAGGCGTCTCGTCCTCGTCTTCGTCGTCCACGTCGCGCATACGCTCTGCCTCGGCGCGGGCGCGCTCGTCCTCGGCACGTTCGTTTTCCTCGTAGAGCGCTTGGCGGCGAGCCTCGCGCTCCGCCGCCTTGGCGGCTTCGTCCAGGTCGGGCGCGACGCCCGTCTCCTCGACTGTCTCTACAACCGCAGCGCCATCGACGATGCCCTGCTTCTTGAGCTCCTCGGTCATGCTACTCACCTCCCTTCATCTGCGATTCCGCGATTGCGCGGTACACCTCGCAGGTTTCCATGAGCTCGTCGTGCGTGCCTAGGCCCACGATCTCGCCGTCTTTGAGCACCACGATCTGATCGGCATGCAAAATAGTCGAGATGCGCTGGGCGATGATGAGCACCGCGGCATCGCACGTCTCGTCCTGCAGCGCATGGCGCAGTGCCGCATCGGTCTTAAAGTCCAGGGCCGAAAAACTGTCGTCGAAGATATATAGATCGGCATGCTTCATGAGTGCGCGGGCAATCGCCAGGCGCTGGCGCTGACCACCCGAGAAGTTCGTGCCGCCCTGGGCCACCGGCGTATCGAGCCCCTGGGGCTGGTCGAGCACAAAGGTGCTCTGGGCAACCTCCAGCGCATGGAGCATGTCAGCCTCAGTCGCGTCTTCGTTGCCAAAGCGCAGGTTGCTCGCCACCGTACCCGAGAACAGCCATGCCTTCTGCGGCACATAGGCGATACGCCCGCGGATGTCGTCTTGCGAAAGGTCGCGCAGATCGATGCCATTCAGGCGAATGGCGCCCTTCGTGGCATCGTGGAAGCGAAGCAAGAGCTTGGCCACCGTCGACTTGCCCGAACCCGTCGAGCCTACAATCGCCGTGGTCTGGCTACGGCGACAGGCAAAGCTCAGGTCGCACAGGGTATCCTCGTCGGCATCGTCAAAACGGAACGACATGTGGTCGAACACGGCCACCGCGTCGGCACCGTCAACAGACTCCGCCGCGCACGTGTCCAGCGTGCGCTTGCCGTCCACGATGCTCGGCTCAATCTCCAACACCTGCTGCGCACGGTTCAGGCATGCGGCGGCGCGTGGGAGCGTCAGAATCACCATCTGCGCCGTCATCACAAAGAACAGGATCAGGATCGCGTACTCCAGCACGGCCGAGATGCTACCGATTTGCATGGCGTGGACGCCCACGCGGTTGCCGCCCACCCACAGCACCGCCACCTCGGCGATATTCATCAAAAAGAAGCTGGAGCTGTCGAGACCCACAAACAGGTGGTTGACCTTGATGGCATTGGCCGCGTAATCGCTAAACACCTCGTCCAGGCGCTGCTCCTCGTGGCGCTCCTTGTTAAATGCGCGGATGACGCGCACGCCCACGATGTTCTCGCGCAGCACCACGTTCATGCGGTCGATAAAGCTCTGCAGGCGCATAAAGATCGGCGCGGCGTTGGCAACGGTAAAGACCGCCGCCACCAGCACGATCGCAACCACCACGCCCAGCAGCGTACCCATGGCGGGATCGATGAACCAAGCAAAAATGATGCCTGCCACGGCCAAGAACGGCACCGGCAGCACCAGCTGAATCGTCTGAAGGACAGCTTGCTGAATCACGTTGATGTCGTTGAGCGAGCGCGTGATCATCGAACCCGTGCCAAAGCGCTCAAAGTCGCTGGCGGACAGCTCGAGCGACTTGTCGTACACGGCATTGCGGATATCGCAGGCCACGTTGGCGGCCAGGCGCGCCGAAAGATAGCAGCCCAGCACCGTGCCGCCGCTGGCCATGCCGGTCGCGATAAGCATGTACAGGCCGTTGCGTAATATATAGTCGACATCACCCGTGGTAATACCGGTGTTGACCATGTTCGCCAGCATCGTGGGAACCAACAGCGTACCGACGTTATCTATCAGCACCGCAAACAGCGTCACCGCAATCAGACCGCGGTACGGCCTCATAAACCTCATTAAGAGTCGCATGCGTCCCCCTCGCCCTTATCGTCAGTCTCGTTCTCGGCGGCCACTTGCCGTTTAAATGCCTCGCACTCTTCGTTAAGAACATGGGAGAACTTACCGACCAAGCGCATGATCTCGCACTGTTCCCACGGCTCGAGCGCCTCGAATGCCTGTTGCTCGGCTTTTTGCGCCGGCAACGCGTAGCGCTTGGCAAACCGCACGCCTTCTTCGGTCAGTCGTACAACCTTGTTTTTACGACTGCCCTCGGCAAACTCCAACGTCGCAAGCCCTCGCGCCCTAAGCGTTTTAATCGCCGAATTGGGCTTATAGGACAAAATGTGTGTCCCGATAGAACATCCGTTTCCATCCATTA
>URYT01000144.1 GCA_900552185.1 uncultured Collinsella sp.
ATTAATGGATGGAAACGGATGTTCTATCGGGACACACATTTTGTCCTATAAGCCAAAGTCGACGTTGAGATGGGTCGTGATGATAATGGGCAAGTACGTAATCGTGGTTGAGTCTGGGTCGGATGTGACGCCGGAGCTCTGCGAGCGCTACGGCATCGTGCGCGTGCCCATGCATGTCACGATTGGTGACGAGACCGTCGAGGACGGCTCGATCGATCCGCTCGAGATTTACTCGCGCTGTAATGAGTTTGGCGTGATGCCCAAGACCAGTGGCTGCGCGCCTGCGGATTTTGCTCACGTGTACGACCGTATTCACGCTGAGCAGCCCGACGCGACCATTTTACATCTTGCGTATTCCGAGGCCACGACCTGTTCGCATCAGTCCTCCAAGATTGCAGCTAAGGGCCGCGACTACGTGTTCTCCATGGACACGCGCTTTGTCTCGGTGGGCCAGTCGCTCGTTGTCGTCGAGACCGCCAAATATATCGAGGCTCACCCCGATGCCACCGTCGAAGAGATCTTCGCCTTCACGAACTCCGTCATGGACCGTGTGCTGCTGGGTTTTGTTCCTACCGACCTTGCCTTCCTCAAGGCGGGCGGTCGCTTGTCTAACGTCGCGTTCCTGGGCGCCCACCTGCTCAAAATTAAGCCCTGCATTGAGGTGACGGAGGGCAAGTTCGTGGCGACTAAGAAGTTCCGCGGCTCCATGCTCAAATGCGCCCGCGCCTTTATTGACCACATGGTTGCCAAGGGCGATATTGATTACTCACACATTGGTTTGGCGTATTCGGTGGGCCTTTCCGAGGAGTTGCGCGACGACATGGAAGTCTATGCGCACGACCTGGGCTTTAAGGACGTTACCTGGACTCAGGTCGGCGGCGTCATCTCGAGCCATTGCGGCCCGACCGCCTTCGGCGCGGTGCTCACGCTTAAAGCGTAAGGCCTAGCGTCTATCGATTTCTATTGCCTCGGCGGCGGGCGGGGTGCGACAAACTTCCCGCCGCTCCTGCGTGGGGCCAAATAGAACAACCCAATTGACCACTAAACCGTTTCACCATCATGCGTATGGGCTAGAATGGCTCTGGCATTTTAATTGGCAAAAACCAAAGAGAGGCAAGGTTGCGGGAATGGCTGAGATGACGCTTGAGGGTGTGGACGCTCATCCCGAGGACTCTGCGTATGCCCTGGGCCGCGTGCATTCGATTGAGACGATGGGAACGGTCGACGGTCCCGGCATTCGCTTCGTAGTGTTTGTCCAAGGCTGTCCTATGCGCTGCGCGTATTGCCACAATCCAGATACCTGGTCTGTTAACGGCGGCACGATGGTGACCGTCGAGCATCTGATGGACGAGTTCCAGAGCAACCATGAGTTCTACCGTAGCGGCGGCATTACCGTTTCGGGCGGTGAACCGCTCCTGCAGCCTGAGTTTTTGGCAGACCTGTTCCGCGTGATGCACAACAACCCCGACGGACGCGTACACACCTGCCTAGACAGCTGTGGCTATGCGTTTGACCCCAAGCATCCGGAGAAGTTCGATGCTGTGCTCAACGAGACTGATATGGTGCTGCTCGACATTAAGCATGCCGATCCGGTTGAGCACAAAAAGTTGACCGGATGCGATCCTGCGCGCATCCTGGCGTTTGGCGATGAGCTTGCCCGTCGCAAGATTAAGGTCGTTATCCGTCACGTGGTGGTGCCGGGCATTACCGACACGGTGGAGGAGTGCGAGACGCTCGGCCGTCTGATCGCTCCATGGCATAACGTGGTGGGCCTGGAAATGCTGCCGTATCACACGATGGGTGTCGTCAAGTACGAGCAACTGGGCATTCCCTATAAGCTCGAGGGCGTGCCACAGATGGATACCGCGCGCATGCCCGAGCTGCGTAATGCCGTTATGGTCGGCATGAAAAAGCGCCGTGCGGAGCTCAAAAACGCCATCGGCTAGTGAGCCATTTTCGCTCCCCAAAGGCACTCATTGGGGACAGACTTAAATGAGTGCCCCTGGGCACCAAGTTGATTGCCAAAGAGCCCCGTCAAGTTGCGGTGGAATAGTTCTTGTTTTTCGGCTTATGCCGCCCAAACAGGAACTATTTCATTGCAACTGCGTTTTGGGTAGAGATGCGCAACAGAATTGGCAAAAATGCATAGAAACGCTTGTGGTTTCTTTAAAGACGCCTTAGACGGTGTCAAATAATTTGGGAAAGAAATGGCTGCTCGGTATTATGCTGCTCGTATATAAACGGTAGCAGTCAGGAGACCACGTGCGAAATAACGCATCGCGGGACGAGTATGTGCCGCAACATGGCAGCAGATATAAGACGAAGGGCACGCCCTCGCGTGGCCTTGCTGACGCTCGCATCCGCGTGACGAAGATTGCCGCCATAGGAATGCTAGCGTTGGCGGTTATTATCCTCGGAATTACCGCCAAAACCTACGCGTCGGAGCGAATGGCACACTCAGATGCGTCAACGGTACAGACGCAAAACAAAAAGGTCTCTGAATCTAAAGCCACCGCAAGTCAAACCCTGTCGACAGCGAGCCTCAAGACGAGGCTTTCGAAGGCGGACTTCAACGATATCCCTTCGGGTGATACCGTTCAGACCTTCTCGTTGGTGGATAACAAGACTCCTGCCTTGGAGGATGAGAGCCTTGCCTTGCTCCAGGATGCCCTGAGTCGGGCGCAGGAGCTGGGCGACGTGGGTGTAGTGTTCTACGACCTATCGAGCGGTAGGGGCGTGACGTATAACGACGATGTCGAGGTATATGGAGCGAGTAGTTACAAGGCGCCGTATGCACTCTATATTTGTGAGACGTTGGTCGAATCGGGGCAGGTGTCGCTCGATGGGCCTTTAGCCACGTATGGTGGTTACAGCATGGGCTGGCAGACGGTGCGCGACCTGATCGAGAATGCCGCCGTCAACTCGGACAACGATTCGTTTATGGCGTTACGCGCGGCGTTTGACCATGCTGGTTACGAGGATTGGATCGTCAGTCTTGGCATCGATTACGATACCGCGCTCGATCCGATGAGTGATTTTCCGACCTACTGCCCGCGCACCTCGGCAAAGTTGTGGCGCGAGATGGGTGAGTATTTGAGTTGTGACACCGAGACGTCGCAATGGCTGTCGGGCCTTCTGACCTCTACGACCCGATCGTTTATTCGCGATGGCATTGCGGACGATCAAGTCTTGGTGCGCAACAAGGCGGGCTGGATCAGCGAGGGCGGTTGCTATTCGACATGCGATGCCGGACTGATCGACGTCGACGGTCATAGCTATGTTATGAGCATCATGACGTCGATGCCGTGGAGCGATCGCTCGAGTGAGACTGTGGCCGCGATTGCAAAGGCGCTCTATGATGTGCGGTCCTCGTTGGCCTAGCGACTTCGTAAAAAGTGAACGATCCAAAATGCTGGTACCATACCTTGGATAGCAATTTGCACGAATTTGGGGGATGGCATGGCAACCATCGCGATCATAGGCGCACTCGAAAAAGAGGTTGCGCAGATTAAGGAAGAGCTGAGTGGCGCGCATGAGGCGCAGGAGGCGGGCTTGACCGTTGTGAGCGGCGAGCTTGACGGTCTGACGGTGGTCGCCACGACGGCAGGTATGGGGACCGTGAACGCCGCTGCCGCAACGCAACATCTCATCAGCAAATACGCCCCGCAGGCCGTTGTATTCTCGGGCATTGCGGGTGGCCTAAACCCCAAGCTCCATATTAACGACGTGGTTATAGGCGAGTGCCTGCGCTATCTGGATACCGATACGGCACTCATCGCCGAGTCGGCGCCGGGGCTCGAGGAGTTTGCCTCGACGCCGGCGTTGGCTGATGTTGCCGCCGCCGTGCTTGCCGAGCATGGATTTGTGGATGCCTCGACGGAGGAGACTTCTGCGGAGAAGGACCCCAAACAGTTCTTGGTTGGTACTATCGCTACAGGCGACCGTTTTGTAACGGGCGACGCCATGCGCACCGCCGCCATCGAGGCGACGCATGCCGATTGCGTCGAGATGGAAGGTGCTGCGATTGCACACATTGCGGCCAAGAATGGTGTCGATTGCTTGGTACTGCGCGCTATCAGCGATAATTGTGACGAGGCATATGACGCGTTTTGCGAGCGCGAGTTCGATTTGGACGAGTACGCCCGCACCGCGAGCGGCATCACGCTTGACATCGTTCGTCGTATCGCCGCCGCGTAATAGCACGCCCGTTTTGTAAAAACCTACGACCAAGGAGTGTCCATGGCCGATTCCATTAACTACCAGCTTGCCAAGTTCGTCGCCAGCTACGGCAAAGTTTCGCAGATTCCCGAGTCCACCTGTCCCGAGGTGAGCTTCGTCGGCCGCTCCAACGTGGGCAAGTCCTCTATCATGAACAAGCTCTTTGGCCGCAAGAACCTGGTCAAGGTTTCGAGTACGCCGGGCAAGACGAGCAACATCAACTTCTTTGAGGCCGATGACGTGCACTTTGTCGACTTGCCGGGCTACGGTTTCGCCCGCCGTTCCAAGGCTGAGCGCGACCGCTGGGCCGAGCTCATTGGTGACTTCTTTGACTCCGAGCGCAGCTTTAACCTGGTCGTTTCGCTGGTTGACATTCGTCACGACCCCAGCAAGCTCGATCATGACATGATCGACTACCTGCAGGGCAACGAGTTCAACTTTATCGTTTGCCTCACCAAAGCCGACAAGCTCAGCCGCACCCAGCAGGCCCGCCAGGCAGCAGCCATCAAAAAGCAGCTCAACGTCCCGGCCGAGAACGTGATCATCACAAGCTCCCAAACCGGTGTGGGCATCGATGAACTCAAGCGCCGCATCGCCG
>URYT01000145.1 GCA_900552185.1 uncultured Collinsella sp.
CGCGACCGCATGACCCGCGAGAACGCCGCCAACGTGTTCGATGGCATCGAGATGCCGCTCGTGCCGGTGCTTGCCAAGATGGAGCGCGCGGGCATGCTCGTGGATCCCGACCGCCTGCGTAATCTGTCCGAGGGCCTGGCGACCCAGATCACCGAGGTCGAGCGCAGCATTCGCGACCTGGCGGGTGACGAGACTTTTAATATTGGCAGTCCCATGCAGCTGTCGCATGTGCTCTTTGATGTGATGGGGCTTCCGACCAAGGGCCTCAAGAAGACTAAGCGCGGCTACTATTCGACCAACGCCAAGGTGCTGAGCGACCTTGCCCGCGACCACGAAATCGTGCGTCTGATCTTGGATTGGCGTGAGAAGTCTAAGATCAAGTCCACCTATCTGGACACCCTGGGCCCGCTGCGCCGTGGTGACGGTCGCGTGCACACCACGTACAACCAGACCATCACGGCAACGGGGCGTCTGTCTTCGAGCGACCCGAACCTGCAGAACATCCCGACGCGCTCGGAGCTGGGTCGTACCGTCAAGACGGCGTTTTCGGCAGGCGAGGGCAGCGTCTTTTTGGCGGTGGACTACTCGCAGATTGAGCTGCGCCTGCTGGCGCATCTTTCGGGTGACGAGCACCTGGTGCGCGCCTTTAACGAGGGCGAGGACTTCCATGCCGAGACGGCCGCGCGCGTATTTGGTGTGCCGGTGTCCGAGGTAACGCCCGACTTGCGCAGTCGCGCCAAGGCCGTGAACTTTGGCATCGTGTATGGTCAGCAGGCCTATGGCCTGTCGCAGTCGCTGCATATCTCGATGGCCGAGGCGCGCGACATGATCGACCGCTACTACGAGGCCTACCCGGGCGTGCGTACGTTCCTCGACAACGTAGTGGCGCGCGCCAAGCAGACGGGCTACGCCGAGACCATGTATGGCCGCAGACGCCATATTCCCGAGCTCAAGGCCAAAAACCCGCAACTCCGCGGCTTTGGCGAGCGCACGGCCATGAACCACCCCATGCAGGGAACCGCCGCCGACATCATCAAGATCGCCATGGCCCGCGTAAGCCGCCGCCTGGAAGAAGAGGGCTTTGCCGCCCACATGATCTTGCAGGTACACGACGAACTGGACTTTGAGTGCCCCACCGATGAAGTCGAGCGCCTGACCACCATGGTCCGCGACGTCATGGAACACGTAGTAGACCTCCGCGTCCCCCTAATCGCCGAAGCCAGCACCGGCATAACCTGGGCCGACGCCAAATAGGGAAGTGCCCACAACCCTAAAGTAACCAAACCAGAAGGGGGCTCCTTGCCAACAAGGAGCCCCCTTCATTCCAAAAAATCAGCCAAGTATCTAGGCGCCAAGACGCCACCCAGACGGCGAGCAAGTCACCCAAGGACCTGGCCGGGCGAGGCGGGTAAGTTTTTCGTAGATTCCGCACGAGCCGGAAAGCACTTAATGTGCTTTCCGTGCGAGCAGGACTGTTCGCAGTAGCAAACTAAAGGCCAAGGGGCCCAGTCAACCTATCAGCAGCGATTACTCGGCAGCTAGTTGAATTTGAAGATCTTTGAGGCAAGACGGTATAGGCCGAGTGTGGTTTTGTCTCCGGCCCGTCCACGCAGGTTGGTGAAGAAGCCGACCACGCCGTAGCGGGCACGACGATACATGCGCTCGTCGTAGGCCTTCAAATCATTCCACAGCGTCTTTAGGCGCTCGTCGGCGCAATCTTCCTCGGAAAGCTTGGTAAGCACCGAGCAGATCGCCATCATTATGGTGAAGTAGCCCATCATGTACGAACGCAAGCGCGACGACTCAACATCGCTGTACAGATGGTACGACTCCATCATGATACGTGTAACACGGAACTGCTGGTCCAGACGCTTGACCATCGTGGCCTCGTTGACACTCTGGCCCTCGCGACCGATAAAGTAGCGATAGAGGTCGATGTCGGCGTAGTACATGGTCTTGCAACGCGGCAGCGGCACGTAGGCGTAGATGTTGTCCACATAGAACGTGTGCGGCGGCATGGGAAGGTTGGACTCGCGCAGCACATCCGTGCGATAGCACAGGCTGTGCATGAGTAGGTTCTGGTCCAGGCGGAAATGACCGATCTGATCCCAGGAAAAGATCTTCTTGCGCGGCAGGGCAAATTTGTAGCCAATAGCGGTATGCGTGCCCTCGTAAACCTTCTCGTACACGTAGTTCGAGATAAACAGGTCAACGCGCTGGTCGCGCTCCTCAAAGCCACGCAGAATCGACAGCATGGTCGAAAGGGCAGCGCCGTCAAGCCAGTCGTCCGAATCAACAACCTTGTAGTAGGTGCCCTGTGCCTCGCGCAGACCCGAAAGGACGGCAATACCGTGGCCGCCGTTCTCCTGGTGTACCGCGCGAATGATACCGGGATAACGCGCCTCCCACTCATCGGCCTTATCGGCCGTCTCGTCCTTGGAGCCGTCGTCCACCACGATAATCTCGATATCGGTGGCGTAATTGCTCCCCTCCAAGATGGAGGTGATGCAATGGTCCATGTCCTTGGCGGCGTTATACGAGGGAATACCGAATGTTATGACTTTATGCATGGCAGGCGATAATCTCATCCGAAAGATCGAGGGCTGAATTGGTCACAGCGTCCATATCGTAGTAACGATACTCGGCCAGACGACCCACCGGGTGGAAGTTCGTCAGGTTCTGGACGCGCTCAAGATAGCGCTCATAGAGCTCACGGTTCTCGGGCTCAAGAATGGCGTAGTACGGTGTCTCGCCCGAGCCGGGCGTATAGGCCTTGGAGTACTCCTTCATGATGGTGGTCTTGCCGGGCAGGACCTGACCGGTCATGTTCTTGAACTCGGTGATACGCGTGTAGTCCTCGCTCGTGGTGTAGTTGACGGTGCCCACGGGCTGGAACTGGTCCATATCGAGCGTCTCGAACTTCATATCGAGCGTGCGGTACGGCAACGCACCCAAGTCGAGGTTGAACAGCTCGTCGAGTGGACCGGTATAGACAATCTCGCCACCATAGACCTTGCCGTCGATCTTGACGGTGGTCTCGTCGATCTCAAAGAGATCGCGGGCGTCCACGTCGCAGAACACGTCGATCAGGTCGTGGTCGAGCATGTGCTCAAAGAGCGCCGTGTAGCCCTCCTGCGGCATGCCCTGGAAGGGGGCTTGCGGGAAGTAGCGGTCATCATCGCCCACAAAGACGGGAACGCGGCCGGTGATCGAGGGATCGATCTGATCGGGCGTCTGGCCCCACTGCTTCATGGTGTAATGCAAAAAGACGTTCTCGTAGACGTAATCGGCGACCTCGGCCAAGTCGGGGTCGTTCTTCTTACGCAGCTCCATAATGGGCACCTTGACATCCTTGCCAAAGGTCTCCACGAGCTTCTGATACAGCTCCTCGCCGCGCTCGTCACCAAAGGCGAGCTTGAGACTCGCATGGTTGAAGGGCACGGGCATAAGGGTACCGTTGATGTTGGCGAGCACCTTGTGCTGATAATCCGTCCACTTGGTAAAGCGCGACAGGAAATTGTGCACGCGCTCGTTAAAGGTGTGATAGATATGCGGACCGTACTCGTGGATCAGGATTCCGGCCTCGTCAGTGCAGTCATAGGCATTGCCCGCAATGTGGCTACGGCGCTCCAAAACGGCAACACGATAGCCGATGGTCTCGGCAAGACGGCGGGCGCAAACGGCACCGGCATATCCAGCACCGACGACAATCATGTCGTACGCGCCGGCGTTAAAGCCTTCAGGCAGGCCTGAGGTAATCTGCATCGATACTCCTTGTCAAAAGCCACGGGCTCGTTAGCTGGGCTTTTCTCGAACATTCTTCGAGACATATTTATCAGAGCGATTATAGCGCTAATGCGTCCTATAATGAGCTTGCCACACAAGGAAAGCTCAAGCACCGCGGCGTACATAATTGAAAGGTAGACCCGCTAGCAGCGGGTTTATTCGTGAACAGCCGGGCGCCTGGAGCTTAGCGAAACGCTTGTAAGGAGTAACATGAGCGATTTCCTAAACCGTATGAAGTCTGCCGCCAAGGCCGACCTTAAGACGATCGTCCTGCCCGAGGGCGAGGATCCGCGCACTATCGTCGCGGCCACCAAAATCATCGAGGAGGGCCTGGCAAAGATCGTCATCCTGGGCAACCCCGACGAGATCAACGTTCCCGGCGCCACCGTCATCGACCCGCGCAATGCCGAGAAGCACGAGGAGTATGCGCAAAAGTTTGCCGAGCTCCGCGCCAAGAAGGGCGTTACCATCGAGCAGGCTCGCGCCCAGGTGATGGACGCCACCTACTTTGGCACCATGATGGTCAAGATGGGCGACGCCGACGGCCTGGTCTCCGGCGCCTGCCACTCCACCGCCGACACCCTGCGCCCGGCCCTGCAGATCCTGAAGACCGCTCCTGGCGCGCAGATGGTGAGCTCGTTCTTCGTCATGAACGTGCCCGACTGCGACTTGGGCCACCACGGCACCTTCATCTTCTCCGACTGCGGCCTGGAAGTGCAGCCCGACGCCGATCGCCTGGCCCAGATCGCCATCAACGCCGAGGCGGCGTGGCGGTCGCTGTTCGCCGATGCCGAGCCGGTCATCGCCATGCTGTCGCATTCCTCCTACGGCTCGGCCAAAAACGACGATTCCGACAAGGGGGTGCGCGCGACGGCCAAGGTGAAGGAGCTCGTGCCCGAACTCGCGGTAGACGGCGAGCTGCAGCTGGACGCCGCCATCGTTCCCGAGATCGGCGC
>URYT01000146.1 GCA_900552185.1 uncultured Collinsella sp.
AGGTTTCCCCGCCCTGCGCTCCGGCGTTGAGTCGTCGCATGCTCGTTACAGAAAAGCTGATAATAAGTTTGTGTGCCGCCCCTTTGGGGCGGCACTTTTTGTGTGGGGGCCCTGTCTTCACAATTTCCGTCAAGCTTTTGGTTAGGTTTTGGTCGGTTGACGCAAGGGCAGAAGGGCAAAAGATTGCTGGCGAAAAAAGCTCAAAGAAAGTGCTGGTAGGGGAGTTGTTGAGCTTTTCGACAGTTTTCTGACAAAAGAATCTTTGCGGCTATTGTCACGGATTTCGTTGCCGCAGCCGCGATGGTGCGGGATGCTGGGCGCAAGCGTCGAATGCTCCGATTGAGGAGGCCAACATGGATCTGTTTCTTGAGACCCCGCAGCAACAAGCCGAGCGCATGTTGCGCCAACAGCAACGGCTTATGGAGATGCAAATGCAAGGGGCGGCCGTCCAGCCTCCTGCGCAAAACGCCGCACCTGCGGGCGAGGCGGCTCCAGAGGCCTATTCCGTACAGCAAGATTCATATGCGCAGGAGCTTGCGTTCGACAAGCGTCGTGCGCGTCGCCGTCGCTGGGCCCAGCGCCTGCGTACGCTGGCGATGATCGTGCTGATCCCGTTGGGGCTCGCGGCAATCTTCTTGGCCTCATATGCCCTCACATGCATTCTCAACGGCGCCTCGCCCAGCGAGGTGCTTGAGCACTTGGCAGCTCTCGGCCAGCGCCTAGGCGATGTCGTAACAACCATCTGCGCCGGCTGGGAGAGTTAGCGTTTGTCGCATTAGGACTTCTAGGGTGTAGGGATTATCGCCATGAGTAGAATCCTCGCATCTTTCGGGTGCTGTCGCACGACTGAATAGTATTATTGAAGATGAATAATACTAGAAAATGCCATGTTAAGGTACTTAACGCCATCCTTGGAGGACTTGGCGTCGTCGCCTTCGGAGCGGAGTTATCAAGAGATGGTCTGCGCATACAGGCAATACAAAAAGGAGGTGCTCGGTTGAATCTGACCTTTGAGGGATTCTTAAAAGGCTATTGCCGAGAGCTAACCGGACAGCAGTCACTGAGTTTTAGAAAACTGGTTGAGCAGGCGATGACGGTTGCGCCGCGCGTGACGGAGCCTCTGTTTTTGCTCGCTTTGGCGCAGGGCAAAGCAGAATACGTTCTGGGTTTATCCGAGGGCTCGTGGATGGAAGAGGGTTACCGAGGCGTTTTGTCCTTGTACGGCCAAACGGGTAGCCTGGTATCTCTATGCGCCGAAGACAAACTCCCTAACCGTTATGCCAACGTTTGGCGCGCGTATAGAGCGGCGAAGGAAAAGCCGGCGGCCGACAGAAGGGTGAACGCCCTGATGAGAAAGAAAACGCTGGAAGCATTGGAGGAATCGGGTGTAACGCGCTATGGCCTCTGCCGCGATTTGAATCTGAATAAGGGAAACGTATACGCATACTTAGCCGGCGATGACTCAAAGGTGAGCAGGGAGACGGCGCGCCGCATTATGGAATATGCGGAGGAGAGGGGCGCCCAAGAAGGGGCCGGGCGTCCGGTGCGTGTGGCGGGGTAAGATTGATCGCGGTTTTGATTGATGATCGATTGGGTTTGTTGGGCGGAGACTATGTCTGCTATTGATATCGTGCTTGTTGTGATCGCCTTGGTGGCGGTGGGGGTTGCTGTGGCTTGTGCCCTGCAGCTCAAGGGCCTTCGCGCCGAGCTGCGGGAGCGCGGTGATAGCGGGGCAGAGATGCTGGCTGCGCTCGAGCAGGCCAACAACGCGCTCGACACCCTCAACGTCGCGTTGGCCGAAACTCGCCGCACGGCAAATGCCATCGCGCAGCAGCAGACGACCGACGCCGCCGTAGAGCAGCAGCGTTACCTGACCATCGCGCGCGAGTTCTCGCAGGCCGGCGACCGCATGGATGACCTGCGTCGCGAGACGGCCCAGCAACTCGGTGCCAACCGCGAGGGTATCGGGCACCGCCTGGACAAGGTGCGCGAGACGGTCGATGCCCAGCTGGGCGCCATCCGCAAGGACAACAACGTGCAGCTCGATCAGATGCGCGCGACGGTGGACGAGAAGCTCTCCCGTACGCTCAACGACCGCTTGTCGGCATCGTTTAAGCAGGTGAGCGATCAGCTCGAGGCCGTGTACAAGGGCTTGGGCGACATGCAATCCATTGCCACGGGCGTGGGCGACCTCAAGCGCGTGCTGGGTAATGTGAAAGCGCGCGGCATTTTGGGCGAGGTGCAGCTGGGCGCGATCCTGGCGGACATCCTCACGCCCGACCAGTACTTGGAAAACGTCGCCACCAAGCCCGGCGCCTCGGAGCGCGTCGAATTTGCCGTCAAGCTGCCGGTGGACGAGGGCGACCCCGTGCTGCTGCCGATCGACTCCAAGTTCCCAGGCGACGCATACGAGCATCTGCTCGACGCACAGGAGTCGGGTGATGCCGAGGCTGTGGCCACTGCGCGCAAGACGCTCGACGCCATGGTGAAGCGCGAGGCTAAGGACATCTGCGAAAAGTACCTGAGCGTGCCCGCGACGACCAATTTTGGCATTATGTTCGTGCCTTTTGAGGGCCTGTACGCCGAGGTCGTCAGCCGCCCCGGGCTTATCGAGACCCTGGGCCGCGACTATCACGTCAACGTTGCCGGCCCCAGCACCATGGCGGCCATCCTCAACAGTCTGCAGATGAGCTACCAGACGTTTAAGTTGCAAAAACGCACCGACGACGTGCTGCGTGTGCTCTCTGCCGTCAAGGCCGAGCTGCCGCGCTATCAGGCGGCGCTGCGCCGCGCCCAGCAGCAGATCGAGACCGCGGGTAAAACGGTCGAGGGTATCATCACCACGCGCACCAACGTTATGGAGCGCAAGCTCAAGGATATCGACGCGCTGGAAGACACGCGGGAGGCCGACGAGATCTTAGGGCTCACATCCGCGGAGCTGCTCGCAGACCAAAAAGACGAGGACTAGCTGCATCTGACGGTGGGGCGCCGGTGTAAACGCGGGTGCCCCGCTGCTTTTCGCATCGTGCTTGCCTGAAGTGCGCTTTAGTGTGCAACAATGGCGTTTCGCCCTATCAGACGCGAAAGGAAGCCCATGTCTCAGAGAAGCACCAGTCCGCTCAAACGCTCCACCGTGCGCCGCACGCTGCAGCGTTTTTGGGACGTCACGCGCACGCAGCCGCTGATCGTCTTTCTCTCGGTGTTCTCGTCGGCGGGCTACATCTTTTTGCTCACGTTTGCCAACACCTACGTGATGGCCCTTATCGTCGACCGTGTCCAAGCGGGTCCCGTGGCGGGCGACCAAGTATTCGAGGTCTTTGGTCCCTACATTCTGGCGCTCGTGCTCGTTAACCTAGTGGGCCAAATCCTCTCCAAGCTGCAGGACTACACCGTCTACAAGCTCGAGATTGCGGGCAACTACCACCTGGCGCGCCTGTGCTTCGACACGCTCTCCAATCAATCCATGACATTCCACACCAGTCGCTTTGGCGGATCGCTTGTGAGCCAGACGAGTCGTTTTATGAGCGGCTATACGGGGCTGGTGGACGTAACGGTGTATTCGCTCATTCCCACTATCACCTCGGTTGTCTGCACGGTGGCGGCGCTCGCCCCGGTGGTGCCGACATTTACCGTGATCCTGGTGGGCATTATGGTCGTCTACATTGCGTTTGTCTGGCTTATGTACAAGCGCATCATGCCGCTTTCGGCCGCGACGTCCGCTGCGCAGAACAAGCTGTCGGGCGTGCTGTCCGACGCGGTCACGAATATCCTGGCCGTCAAGACCTGTGGGCGCGAGGACTTTGAGCGCGACCTGTTCGATGCCGCCGACCGTGCTGCACGCGACGCCGAGACGGTCTCGATGCACGCCATGATGCAGCGCAACTTTACGACCTCGGGCCTTATCGTCATCACCATGGCCGTGGTGAGCGTGTTCGTCGCGGGCGGCAACGCGTGGTTTGGCATCTCTGCCGGCGCGCTCGTCATGATCTTTACCTATACGTACAACCTCACCATGCGTTTGAACTACGTAAGCTCCATGATGCAGCGCATCAACCGCGCGCTGGGCGATGCGGCCGAGATGACGCGCGTGCTGGACGAACCGCGCCTGGTAGCGGACGACGAGAACGCTCCCGAGCTCAAAGTGACCGAGGGCGCGATTGATTTTGAGCACCTGAGCTTTGCATACCGTGACGCCGCGGCGGGCGTGAGCGTATTCGACGACCTGACGCTTCATGTGGCGGCGGGCCAGCGCGTGGGCCTGGTGGGCAAATCGGGCTCGGGCAAGACGACGCTTACCAAGCTGTTGCTGCGCCTGGACGACGTACAGGGCGGCCGCGTGCTCGTGGACGGCCAGGACGTATCGCGCTGTACACAGCAGAGCCTGCGCCGCCAGGTTGCCTACGTGCCGCAGGAGGCGCTGCTGTTCCATCGCTCCATTCGCGAGAATATCGCCTACGGCCGCCCCGACGCCACCGACGAGCAGATTCGCGAGGCGGCGTGCCTGGCAAATGCCCTGGAGTTTATCGACCGCCTGCCCTGTGGCTTTGACACCATGGTGGGCGAGCGCGGCGTTAAGCTTTCGGGCGGCCAGCGCCAGCGCGTGGCCATTGCCCGCGCTATTCTGACCGACGCGCCGATCCTGGTGCTCGACGAGGCGACGTCTGCCTTGGACAGCGAGTCCGAGGCGCTGGTGCAGGAGGCGCTCGAGAACCTGATGCGCGGCCGC
>URYT01000147.1 GCA_900552185.1 uncultured Collinsella sp.
GGCAATACGCTTGAGGATCCTTAAAAGAAAGTCCAGTTTATCCTTCCCACTCCAAGTCCGGACCGCTTCACGGTCCAACTTTCTGTCCGCACCCCCGATTAAAGTCACGGGGCTTTAAACAGGAACTATTTCACCGCAACTGCTGGGGGGATAGACTGCGGCGGCGGCAGAGGCAACGGCAGCGGCGTTGGCAGCTGTGGTAGTGGCAACGGCAGCTGGCAGGGTGTTTTCCGTCTACTTGCTACAGCAGCTCGCCGTGGCGGGCAATGTAGCGGCACTTTGCCAGCTGGGTGAGCGCGATATAGGCGGTAACGATGCCAATGAGCAGCCCAAAAAAGCTCGTGGGCAGCGGCATGAGGCCGAGCACATCGGCGATGGGGCTTGCCGGCAGCCAGGTGACGAGCGCCAGGCCCAGCACGGTAAGAACGCACAATGCGGGCGCGGCGTGGTCGCGCGGGCTCGGCAGATGCGGGGAGCGCAACATGTGGACCACGAGTGTCTGCGACCACATGGACTCGACAAACCAGCCGCTCTGGAAGAGCGCAGCAAAGGTCGCCATACCCGCGACGTCGCCCGCGGCGGCAAGCTCGGACCAGCTTGCGTCCACGGCGGCGGGGCACACGACAAAGAAGAGCGCGGCGAAGGTCACGATGTCAAACAGCGAGCTCACGGGGCCCAGCTCGAGCATAAAGCCCTTGATGGATGCGGCGTCCCAGGCACGCGGGCGGGCAGTCCAGGCGTCATCGACGGTGTCCCACGGCAGCGCGATGCACACGATCTCGTAGACCAGCGACAGCAGCACCAGCTGCAGGGCGCTCATGGGCAAAAACGGCAAGAACAGGCTCGCGACGGTCACGGACAGCACATTGCCAAAGTTGGAGCTCACCGTGGTCTTGAGGTACTTGAGCAGGTTGCCGTAGGTGCGGCGGCCTTCGATGATGCCGCGCTCGAGCACGCCCAGGTCCTTCTGAAGCAAGATGATATCGGCGGATTCCTTGGCAATGTCGACGGCCGAATCGACCGAGATGCCGCAGTCGCTCGCACGCATGGCGGCGGCGTCGTTGATGCCGTCGCCCATAAAGCCCACGGTGTGGCCGAGCAGCTCGCGCATGACGCGCACTAGGCGCGCCTTCTGCAGCGGCGAGAGCTTGGCGAAGAGATGGGTTTTCTCGGCACGCTCGGCAAGTTCGGCGTCATCGAGCGCATCGATCTCGGAGCCGAGCAAGACGTTGCTCGCATCGATACCAATCTGTTCGCAGACGGTGGCGGCGACGCGGTCGTTGTCGCCGGTTAGGACCTTGACCGCCACGCCCTTGGCCTCGAGGGTGGCGACGGCGCCCGCGGCACTTGCTTTGGGCGGATCGAGGAAGGCCAAAAAGCCCATCAGCACCATGTCGCACTCGTCGGCGATACCAAACTCGCCCACGCAGCGCGGATTGGTCTTCTGCGCCACGGCAATTACGCGTAGGCCCTCGGCGTTAAGTCCGGCGATCTGCTTGCGAATCTGGGCGAGCTTCTCGTCGGTGAGCGGCTGAGCGATGCCATCGATCTCGACAAAGGAGCAGATCTCGAACATTTCCTCGGCAGCGCCCTTGGTAACCATCTGGGTTTTGCCTTGGGCGTCGGCGACAACTACGCTCAGGCGACGGCGCGAGAAATCGAAGGGAACCTCGTCGACCTTGGTATAGCGGTCGCGCAGACTCTGGTCCAGCATAGAATCGGGCACGACGGTCGAGGGCGTCACATCGGCACGGTCGATTACGGCCAGGTCGATAAGGTTTTTGAGGCCGGTTTGGAAGAAGCTATTCAAAAACGCATGGCGCAGCACGCGCGCGTCCTCGTTGCCATCGGTGTTGAGGTAGCGCTCGAGCACGATGCGGTCTTCGGTGAGGGTGCCGGTCTTGTCGCAGCACAGGACGTCCATCGCTCCGAGGTTTTGAATCGCCGGCAGCTCCTTGACGATAACCTGGCGACGGGCGAGGTCCTTGGCGCCCTGCGACAGGCTCGTGGTCACGATGACGGGAAGCATCTGCGGCGTGATGCCCACGGCCACGCTCGTGGCGAACAGCAGCGCGTCGATGACGTTGCCCTTGGTGGCGGCGTTGATGGCAAAGACGGCCGGCGCCATAACGAGCATCAGGCGCACCAGCAGCATGGAGACGCTCGAGACGCCGCGGTCAAACGCGCTTTTTTCGCCGCGCCCGTTGAGCATCTTGGCGATGCCGCCCAGGTAGGTGTCCGAGCCGGTGGCAACGACAAGCGCCATGGCGGCGCCGTTTTGCACGGAGGTGCCGGTAAAGACGATGTTCTTGCAGGCAGAGAGTGGCAGTGCGGAGCCGTCGGCGCCCTCGACGACGGTGACGGCGGTGGTCTTCTCGACGGCCTCGCTCTCGCCGGTGAGTGCGGACTCGATCACAAACAGGTCGCGCGCGGTGATGATGCGGGCGTCTGCTGGCACCATATCGCCGGCAGAGAGACGGATTACATCGCCGGGGACGAGCTCGTCGAAGGGGATCTCGATGCGCTCGCCGTCGCGCAGGGCGGTGCAAGTGTTGGAGACCAGGTCCTTGAGGGCCTCGGCCGCATTGCCGCTGCGGGCTTCCTGGATAAACTTCATACCGCCCGATACCAGCAGCATGATGCCGATGACGATGACCGTGGAGGGGCCGCGCTGCGGCTCGGGTACGGCGAGCACGTCGATGTAGAGCGAGACCAGCGCGAGCGCGGCGAGGATGCCGGCGAAGGGATCGATGAACGCGTCGGCGATGCGGCGGGCGAGCGTTTTGGTCGTTGCCTCGATGGTGTTGGGGCCGACGGCGTTCAGGCGCTCAGTTGCCTGCTCGACGGTGAGGCCGTTTGCCGTGGCGTCAAGCAGTACGAGGGCGTCCTCGGCACTATGGGTGGCGGCGAATATGGTGTTCTTGGACAGGCCGGTATGAGCGGCAGGGCGCGCCGTGCGGCGGCGCTTGGAGATGGCTTCGAGTACCGTGACGGTTTTGAGCATCAGCATAGGGTCCTCCTTGTTGAGGGGAGTTAGCGTACGTGTCGTATTTGCTTCAAAAAACCTAGATGTCGCTCACGTCAAGCTCTTGAGCCCACAAAGGGTGCAGCGCGCCTTTGCGGTGGTTTTGGCGATCTGCCGGTGGCGTTTATGCGTGTGCGGAGTCCTCGCGGCGTGCCGAGGGCGACATGCAGGTTTTTCGACTAGGACTGCCTTCCATGGCACACCTCCTAAAGGCTGAGCGCAGCGCGCTTTGGGTATCTCGTACCCCTTTTTAATCCGCCCGTATTCTTGATGAGGGGGTTTGACATGTCAACCCCATTGTTCGGAAAACCATTCCCCCTGACAAAGCCTTTACAGAATGCCGTGGCCCCAAAGCGCGCCCGCATCTACGCTTCGCCTGCGCTAAACTGGAAGGCACGTACGCGATTACGAGAGGAGCCCGCATGGAGGCTTACAAGCAAGAGTTCATCAAGTTTATGGTCGAGTCCGACGTCCTTAAGTTCGGCAGCTTTACGCTCAAGAGCGGCCGTCAGTCCCCGTTCTTTATGAACGCCGGCGCTTACGTGACGGGCTATCAGCTCAAGAAGCTGGGCGAGTATTACGCCCAGGCCATCCACGATAACTTTGGCGACGACTTTGATGTGCTGTTTGGACCGGCCTACAAGGGTATTCCGCTGGCCGTCGTGACCGCAATTGCCTACCACGAGCTGTACGGCAAGGAGGTCAAGTACTGCTGCGACCGCAAGGAGGCCAAGGACCACGGTGCCGATAAGGGCAACCTGCTGGGTTATGAGCCCAAGGACGGCGACCGTGTGGTCATGGTCGAGGACGTTACCACCAGCGGCAAGTCCATCGACGAGACCTATCCCAAGGTCAAGGCTGCTGCCGATGTCGAGATCAAGGGCCTGATCGTGTCCCTCAACCGCATGGAGGTCGGCAAGGGCGGTGTGACCACCGCGCAGAAGGAGATCGAGGCCAAGTACGGTTTCCCCGTCGCGAGCATCGTCTCCATGGCCGAGGTCGTCGAGACCCTCTACAACCACGAGATCGACGGCAAGGTTGTCATCGACGACGAAGTGAAGGCTGCGCTCGATGCCTACTACGACCGATACGGGGCAAAAAAAGCTGTTTGAACAGGATAAACTCAGGGGGGTGTCGATAAGTTTTTTCTTGTATCCCCCTTGAGCTTGCGTGTATAGTTTCTTCTCAGAAGGATGTATGAAGCCGGTTCGCGCCGGCTCGAGCGCGATCGGAAGCTTGTTTCTTTAGAATCCAAGAGGAACTATCTGCCGTTCGCACAAGAATTCGGCGAGAAGGGGCGGCAAGGCGAGATGAAGGCGATGGTCGATGCGCTGTTCGACGGCCTGTCCGAGCTGGTCTATGTGTGCGATCCGGCTACGCACGAGTTGCTTTATCTCAATAAGGCGGGCAGGTCCGTGTATGGAGATCGGGCCGTGTTATCGGGTGCTGCAGGGCCGCGAAGCTCCTTGCGAGTTCTGTACGAATCAGTTGCTGAATACCGAGGAATTCTTCGAGTGGGAAGCCACCAACCCGGTGACGAACCGCCACTATGTGCTGCGCGACAAGCTCATAGATTGGGATGGCGTCTTGGCGCGCCTGGAGATAGCCTTCGATATAACCGAGCGCGAGAACGAGAAGATGGCGCTCGCGCTCATGGTGGACG
>URYT01000148.1 GCA_900552185.1 uncultured Collinsella sp.
CGATTACGCCGGCGCCCGACTGCATCCTGCTCGTGCGAGGCGGTGGTTCCTTCGAGGACCTCATGACCTTTAACGACGAGGAGCTTGCCCGTGCGGTGGCAGCCTGTCCCGTGCCTGTGGTGACGGGCATTGGCCATGAGCCCGATACCTCGATCTGCGACATGGTGAGCGACCGTCGCGCCTCCACGCCTACGGCGGCGGCCGAATCGGTGGCGCCGGCTATGACGGAGTTGGCCGATGTGCTCGAGGCGCGCTATCAGCGTCTGGGTGCCGCGATGGCATCGATGATTGGGTCGGCCCAGGTCGACCTGGAGATGCTCGATCAGCGCGGTCGCCGGGCCTGGGATACCTATACGGCTCGCTTGGGCGATGCGCTCGATGCGGCTGCGTGCCGCCCGTGCCTCAACGACCCAACGTTTATGGTTGAGCGTCGCGAGTCTGAGCTTGCCCTGACGGCCGATCGTTTGTCCGGCGCCATAACGCGTTCGGTTGGGGCATTCCGCTCCAACTTTGAGCGTCTGCCCGAGCGCTTGATCGCAAGCACCTCAGGACTCGATGGCAAGCGCCATGCGCTCACGCTCGCAAGCTCCCGCCTGGAGCATCAGGGGCGCACGATGCTCAACAAGCCAGCGTCCGACCTGGGCCGTGCAGCGGCTTCGCTCGATGCCCTGTCGCCGCTCAAGGTGCTTGCCCGCGGCTATTCCATCGCGTACAGCGTTGACGGCGTGGCTACAAGTGCCAAGACCTTTAAGCCGGGCGACGCCATTCGCGTGCGCATGGCAGACGGCAACGTGGCAGCAACGGTCAATACGGTCGAATAGACCGCGTTTTACAGTGATAAACCTTTGGGAAAGGAAACAGCTATGGCAGAGAAGACCCCGGTCGAGCAGCTTACGTACAAGCAGGCTTCGCAGGAGTTGGAGCTCATCATTCGCAGCTTGGAGTCGGGCGATATGGAGCTCGAGGAGTCGCTTGAGAGCTATACCCGCGGCGTCGAGCTCCTCAAGAGCCTGCGTACCCGCTTGTCCGATGCCGAGCAGAAGGTCTCGGTGCTCCTGAAGGACGTCGACGGCAACGACGTGCTCGCCGACGGCGAAGCCGCCAACACCGACGACAACCTTTCGTTCTAACCATCCCGACCAAATATAATTACCTTGGTCTGTGAGAAAGGAACCAACCATGTGTGATTGCATCTTCTGCAAAATTGCCAACCACGAGATCCCCTCGACCGTCGTCTACGAGGATGACCAGGTCATCGCGTTCGACGACCTCAATCCCCAGGCGCCGGTCCACACGCTCGTGATCCCCAAGAAGCACTACAGTGACATCGCCGATAACGTACCTGCCGAGACCATGGGCGCCATGGCCCACGCCATCCAGGAGGTCGCCAAGGCCAAGGGTCTGGAGGACGGTTTCCGCGTCATCTCCAACAAGGGCGTCAACGCCGGTCAGACCGTCATGCACTTCCACATGCACGTCCTCGGCGGCAAGAACCTGGGCGAGAACCTCATCTGAGGACGCACGGCCCGTCGCCTTGGCTGCCTTTGGAGTAACCTATGCAGTTTTCTCAACTCGAATACCTTCAAGCGGTAGCGAACTACGGCGGCGTGCGCAAAGCGGCTCGCGCCGTTCACGTGAGCCCACAGGCTGTCTCGTCGGCAATTAAGAAACTGGAGTCTGAGTATCAGATCGTTTTGCTCAACCGGTCGGCGGGGGAGGCTGTTTTGTCTCCGGCGGGCAGAGAATTTGCGCGTCGTGCACGCGTGATCCTGGCACAAGTCGACGATCTCAAAAAGTACACCCAATCGGGGAACGGTGGCGTTTCGCCCGACGGCCACTTTCGTCTTTACGTCCCCTGTCTTCACGGGCGGGGGCGTCTTTTTTCCGAAAACTGGTACGACTCGTTTGAAAGCTCGCACCCTCAGATTCACCTTGATGTGTGGCATCAGCCAACGGCTACATGCTTTGAATCACTTGTGCTTGGCATTTCGGATGCGGCCATCTCATTTGAGGAACCAAGGGACAGTGTCCTTTCTTCGAAATACTTGGGTGAAAAGGAGCTCAAGGTTCTTTCGTGCCCAGCGGGTCATCAATCTGTGGGTGCTATGACCGTTCGTGAGTTACTGGGCGGCAGGTTAGCTGTTCCCATTAATTTGTCGCCCTGTCTCAATGCGATCAATCAATGCCCCGAAGCTCAGCTGGTTAATTTCCGCTTCCGCGACGTCGAATACGGAAACAGAGCGCAGGCTGAGTTTCTTCAAGCCGGGGGATTGATATTGGGTTTTTCTGGCTCTTCTCTCGCATCAGATGGGTCGGAAGTGAGCGAGTACTCTATTGAAGGTTCGCATGACGTAGCCTTGCCCATCTACTTTTGCTATCGACAAAATGCCTGGACCGATCGACACCAGACGGTATTTCTTCACCTATTGCGTCATCTCGCTTCGTGAGGCCATTTGGCCTCGTGTCGTCAAGTGAATGTTGACGCCTTGTAACACATGACTGACGGCTTTGCCCTCATGCTTTTCCAAGATTCCGATTTAGATTGTTGACTCTTGGAGGGCGGAGCATGAAAAACCGTACGGTTTTGCTTTATATGACGTTTGTTTTTCTGTCGAACTTCAGCACCATTTTGTATTTTCTGACGGTTTACCTTGAATTCGTCGGATTCTCGATGGTGGCGATTTCTAGCATGATGATTGCATATCAAGTGAGCAAGTTCATCCTTGAAGTTCCCACTGGCTATATTGCCGATAGGTTTGGACGAAAGACAAGTGGTCTCGTTGGCGTCGTGGGGATGCTTGGATACTACGCCGCCCTGCTTCTCGTCCGTTCTCCTCTGCTTTTAATCGGCGCGTTTGCTCTCAAAGGTTTTGCCGCTGCATGTATGAGCGGGTCCATGGAAGCGATTTACATTGACAGCGTCTCTCTGGACCAGCTCGTAAGGCTTAATGTCGTTGAGCGATTTGTTTTCTATGCCTCTTATGCCATCTCCGCTTGCGTGGGCGGTTTCATTTCGTCTGTCGGTGCATATCTCATTGGTCTTTCGGCAGATATCATCGCAATGGTGTTGACGTTGGTTGTCGTTGCCTGCATTCCTGAGATGCGAAGAGGGGACACTGCAGCGACACCTAAGCGTGGAATTAGCCCGAAGATGATCGGTGCCGCTATTGCGCGTAACGGCATTCTTCTTTCAGCGTTCATCATGGACTGCTCTCAGGCATTTGCTTTTGTTGCCCTGGAAGACTTTTTCTCACTGTTGCTTGCGGGTCGCGGAATGAATGCCGTCGCTTCGGGTGTGATCATTGCGGTCCAGCTCCTTGCCTCGGCCTCCATGGGGCTTATTGTGCCCAGTGTGATTGCTCATGTCGACAAGGGCCGTTTTGCGCGTATTTGCGGCATCGTGCGCCTTTCCCTGACTGCTCTGTTTTTGATTCCCTTTACTCCGGTCTATTTGCTGCCCGTGTTCTATGTACTGCAGACGGTCGCTTACTCGTTATTTGCTCCAATTAAATATTCAATTTTTCAAAATGCTGTCGATTCTTCGATGCGCTGTTCACTGATTTCGGTCCAAAGCCAGATGGTGGCGGTGGGTGCCATCCTTTTCTATCTGTTCAATGCTGCGTTGAGCAGCATCGCGGGCATTCGAGTCATATTGCTTGTAGCGCTCGGGATATCTTCTTTGGTGTATATCCCCGCGCTCTTTCGTCTTACAAGTCAAAGGCCATGAGTATTTGGGCACCGATAACTTATATATCAACGCAATAAACCCGAGCGCGAGGGCGTTTGGGTTTATTATTGAAGCGTATGTAACCTGGCGGCGCCACACCGCCTGTTAGTAGGGAGACACATGAACGTTCTGGTCGTCAACGCAGGATCTTCGACGCTTAAGTATCAGGTCATCGATACCAAGTCCCACAAGGTGTCCGCAAAGGGCTCCTGCGAGCGCGTCTGCTTTACCGGCGGTACCTTCACCCACGCTGCCAACGGTTCCAAGAAGGTGACCGAGAACATCGAGTTCCCCGACCACAAGGTCGCCATCGAGGTCGTCCTGAAGGACCTCGAGGCCAACGGCGTCAAGATCGAGGGCATCGGCCACCGTATCGTTCAGGGCGGTTGGTACTTCGGCGATTCCTCCCTCGTCGACGAGGACGTCCTCGCCAAGATCCGCGAGGTCGCTCCGCTCGCCCCGCTGCACAACAACCCCGAGGCCAACGTTATCGAGTACTGCCTGGAGCAGTATCCCGACCTGCCCAACGTCACGGTCTACGACACTGCTTTCCACTTCAATATGCCCGAGGTCGCCAAGACCTACGCCCTGCCCAAGGACGTCTGCGACAAGCTGCACATCCGTAAGTACGGCGCCCACGGCACCAGCTACCGTTACATCTCCAAGAAGGTCGCCGAGATGACCAACGGCGAGGCTCGCAAGGTCGTCGTGTGCCATATCGGCTCCGGTGCTTCCCTGTGCGCCATCGAGGACGGCAAGTGCATGGACACCACCATGGGTCTCACCCCGCTCGACGGCGTCATGATGGGAACTCGCTGCGGCTCTATCGACCCGGCTACCGTGTGCTACCTGCAGCGCGAGGGTGGCTACACCTTCGACGAGGTCGACGAGATGATGAACAAGAAGTCCGGCCTTTTGGCTGTGACCGGCGGCAAGACCA
>URYT01000149.1 GCA_900552185.1 uncultured Collinsella sp.
GCGCCAGGGCCTACGTGGGTACCGATGGTGGCGCCGATGGTGTGAACGGGCAACTCGCCCTCGGTGTGGCCAGCCCAAAGTGCCGCGCTGTCCTCGATATACTTCTTGAGCACCGCATCCGAAAGACCCGTATAGCCGAGCGCCAGCGGCATGGAAAAGTCGATGCCGCCCGCCTTTTCGACCTTTTGGTTCAGCAGGTTGCGGCCGTTCTTGGAACCGCGCGCCTTGCCCAGCTGCACGATCAGACCGTCCTCGACAGCCACCACAGGCTTTACGTTGAGCAGCGTGCCCACGGCGCCGGCCGCAGCAGACAGACGACCGCCGCGCACCAGGTACTCCAGCGTCTCGAGCAGGCCGATGACGACCACGCGGTCACGGACGGCCTCGACGGCCGCCGCGATCTGGGCCGCACTACGGCCCTCGTTCACCAGGCGCAGGGCATACTCGACCAGGACACGCTCGCCCAGAGTGACGTTATTGCTATCCACCACGCACACGTCGCCGCCCGGCGCCTCGGCAAGTGCGGTACGGGCACTCTGATTGGTGCCTGATAGCTTAGCGCCCACGGTAATAATCACAGCCTCATCGCCGGCTTCACGAACCTTGGCAATCGCCTGCGAAAACGCGTACGGGTTGACCTGGCCGGTCTTGGGCAGCTCATCGCGCTCCACGAGCATCTCGTAAAAGCGCTGGTGATCGATGTCGATGCCATCCATGTACACATCGGTGCCAAAGGTAACGGACAGCGGCAAAACGGCCAGTGCTGGGTGCTCGACCGGCGACATATCGCTTGCGGAATCGGTAATAATGCGGACGGACATAGCGAATCCTTTCTTGCGCAGGTCCCGCGCAGGGAATTTTGACAGCAAGGCCCCGGCACGGTATACGCGCTCAAACAGGACTATGCAGTTGTTAATTGGAAGCAAAAGCCTTGGCGGCCCTACAGCTCGCGCAGGGTGTTGAGAATCGTGCGCAGCGACGCATACATCTGCTCGCGCTGCTCCACACCCATAGCCTTACCGGTGGTATCGAGCACCTCGCGAATGATGCGGTCCGCTTCGCTCATGCTCTCGCCGCCCAGAGCGGTCAGGCGCACCGGAGCACGATACTTAACGGCGGCATCGCCCGAATCGTCGACCTCGACGTAGCCGCCCTCCTCCAGATGCGCGAGCGTACGCGAGACGGCGGCGCGGGTCACGCCTGCCATGCGAGCCAGGTCAGCGCCAGTCAGGCCGTCCTTGCTGCGCTCAAGATAGTAAAGGCACATAACGTCGGAGCCCTTAAGGCCCAGCCTTGCGCCCTCGGATGTCTTAATGCGCTGAATCTCCTTGTAGAGCCCGCTGATCAGTCCGACAAAGTCCTCGAAACGTGTCTCGTCGTTCTGCTGCATGGGAGACGACCGCCTTTCGCTTGCATAATGCTTACGGGTAAACATCTTAGTCGCATAAGGCGACACCCGTACCCAAATACCCCATTTGTTAACCCATCAACATAAAAACCACCACAAAGGGGACAGGCACCTTTGTGGTGGTTTGGGGCATCAATAGGTTCTAGGCGCCGCTACAGCTCCACGCAGGGATTGTCGCGAGTCACAAGCGTCTTAACGACAACCGTCGCTCCCAGATAACGCTCGAGCAACTCAGCGAGGCGATCGATCGCGGCCTGGCATTCCCCCATCCGCTCGGGCTCCACGCACTCAATCGCCAGGAACGCATCGGCCGAATCATCGGACAGCGCCGTGCGAACGCCGTCGCGCCAGTTCCAGCAGCGGCACACAGCGCCCGCATCGTCGATGTAGGCGAGCTCGCCGGGCAACGTCGGATCATCCGCCTCCTCGCCAAGCGGCAAGAAAGCATCGCCACCGTCGGTCACCTTCAAGCGAAGGTCTCCCTCGATCGCATGCAGATCCTCGCCTCCCACGGGCAGCGCGTAGGTCAGCGACACCGTGTTGTAAATATCCACCGCGGGCGTAATGTGGCCCACCGGCTTGCCTTTGAGCACGCGTTTGAACAAGTTCTCGATCGAGCAGCGCGCGCCTTTCTTGGTCTTGAACAGACGATAGGCCTCGCGCCATGCCTTGACCGGTGCGTTCTCGCTGATAGTGTCGCTGGTCAGATGACGCTCCGCATCGATATTGGCGCGGTCGAGCAACGCCGCAATCGCATCCACGTCCTCCTGGGGAATCTGAGCCGTGGGCTTCATGCCCTCCACGACCACAACACCGACCGCTGCCTGCGGAAACAGCTCCCAGAATGAATCCTCGGCAATAAAGCTCTTCATACGCTCTCCCTTCATTGTGCGCGCCCGAGTGAGGGCGCCTAAACAAAAAGCGCCCTTACAACGGCCACCTTCAAAGTCCTACGGTGCCGTCACAAGAACGCTTGCGCTGTCCCCATCCGGAGAAGGGGACGATATGTCAGGCGTATTGTAACCCGAGTCATCCACGCGAGCAAAACCACCATAAAGGCGCCTGTCCCCTTTGTGGTGGATATGGACTCACGGCGAAGCTAGTGGCGAAGTCCCAGCAGCCCGCGGCCGCGATGACGAGCGTCGGCGTGTACTTGGGCGTGCGGGCCGGCGGCTTTGACGGACTCGGGCAGGTGCGAGTACTTCTTCTCGAAGTTCTCCTCGAACATCACGGCCAGGTTGTGCGCGGCCTCGTCGTAGCGCGCGGTGCTCTGCCAGTATTGGCGCGGCACCAGGATGCCGTCGGGCACGCCATGGCACGTAGTGGGAATGTCGACATTAAAGATATCGTCGTGCAAGAACTCGCTGTCCTCGATGGTACCGTCGAGGGCGCGGGCCACAAGGGCGCGCGTGTAGGCAAGCTCGATGCGATGGCCCACGCCATAACCGCCGCCGATCCAGCCGGTGTTGACCAGATAGACGCGGGTGCGACCGTCGGCGATACGCTCGCCGAGCATCTTGGCGTAGACCATAGGGTCGAGCGGCATAAACGGCTCGCCGAACAGCGAGGAGAACGTGGGTGTGGGTTCGGTGACGCCGACCTCGGTGCCGGGGATCTTGGCCGTAAAGCCCGTCACAAAGTGATACATGGCGGCGTCAGCCGTCAGGCGCGAGATGGGCGGCAGCACGCCAAAGGCATCGCAGGTCAAAAACAGCACGACGCTCGGGGTGGTGCCCATGCCCTTGGTCCACGCGTTAGGGATATGCTCGACGGGATAGGCCACGCGCGTGTTGTGCGTGATCGAAATATCATCGTAGTTGGGCTTGCGGCCCTCGTCGAGCACCACGTTTTCGCAGATGGCGCCAAAGCGAACGGCATTGAAGATCTCGGGCTCGTGGAACGCATCCAAGCCCTCGCACTTGGCGTAGCAGCCGCCCTCGATGTTGAAGATGCCCATGTCGGACCAGCCGTGCTCGTCATCGCCGATCAGCAGGCGCGTGGGGTTGGCCGAAAGCGTGGTCTTGCCGGTGCCCGACAGGCCAAAGAACACCGCGGTCTCGTGCGTGACGGGATCCATGCTGGCCGAGCAATGCATGGGCAGCACGTCGTCCTCGACAGGCAGCAGGTAATTCATGACGCTGAAGATGGACTTTTTGATCTCGCCGGAATAGCCGGTGCCCGCGACCAAAATCACGCGTTCCTGGAAGTTGATTACCACGGCGGCGCTGGAGTTGAGACCCTTGATGGCGGGATCGCACTGGTAGCCCGGCGCGGCAAGCACGCAGAAGTCCGGCTCGCCGGTGCGCGCGATTTCGCGGGCGAGCGGGCGGGCGAGCATCTGCTTAATAAAGAGTGCCTGGCTGGCACGCTCGCAGGCGACGAGCAGTCGGCGCGTGTGGTTGCGGTCGGCGCCGGCCATGCCGCGGGTGACAAACACATCGCGCTCGTTGAGATAGTCGACGATGCCGGCCTTGATGGCTTCGTAGCTCTCAATCGAAAGCGGGCGGTTGACGGCGCCCCAGGCGATCTTGTCGTGCACGTCGGGCGTGTCAGCGATAAAGCGGTCGTTGGGCGAACGTCCGGTACGCTCCCCCGTCTCGATCACCAGTGCGCCGTTGGAGGCCATGCGGCCTTCGTTGCGGCGGATGGCATGCTCGACAAGCTCGGCTGCCGGCAGGTCAACCAGCAGGCGGGGCTGGTTCTCGGCGGGGTCTTCGACCAGCGTAATGCCAAAGTTGGACAGAACTTCTGCAGGGGTAACACCAGGCATGGGGCCTCCTTTAAAAACGCGGCACGTGGACGCGGCGCGCACTTTACTCACGTAAAGCCCGTTGTACCCGATATGCAAAAACGTTTTTGCGGCAACGCCGAAGCGCCCGCCCAACGGTCAAAAATCGCACGCAAGCGGCCTGGTCATTGGGGACGTTCTTAAATGACTAGTCGTTGGGGACACTCTTGAACAGGCAATATTCAAGGAGTGTCCTCGGATGCCGGCACTTAGGGACGTTCCCAAAGTGCCGGCACATAAGGAACGTCCCTAAGTGCCGACTACTGAATGGCGCCGCCATTTATTGAACAACCTGTTCAAAAACACGAATGGATACCACCGCGACTATACTAGAGCGCAGCAATAGAAAGGACCCCGCTTTGAGCATCACGCCCCTCGATAGCATTCGCCGCGCCATCGCCCGCCGCAACGGC
>URYT01000150.1 GCA_900552185.1 uncultured Collinsella sp.
GATTAATGGATGGAAACGGATGTTCTATCGGGACACACATTTTGTCCTATAAGCCCAACCTGTTCTCGTTGCAGCAAAAAAATCGCCCCGTTCTCGGTTGAGGACGGGGCGATTCGTCTTTTGGGCTTATGCAGCCAGGCTTATGCAAAGCGGGCGACGAGCTCCTGCAGGACGTCGGTCATCTTGACGAGCGAACTGACCGGGACGAACTCGTTGACGCCGTGGTAGCAATAGCCGCCGGTGGAAAGGTTGGGGCAGGGCAGACCGCGGAACGACAGCTGGGCGCCGTCGGTGCCGCCACGAATTGGCAGCACTTGGGGCTCAACGCCGCAGGCAAGGTAGGCTTCCTTGGCAACATCAATAAGCTCGGGATAGTCACGAACGATCTCGGCCATATTTCGATACTGCTGCTTAATCTCGACCGTCACGCGCTCCTCACCCAGACGTTGGTTGAGCATCGAGGCAGCGGCATCAATAAGGTCGAGTTTCTGCTGGAACTTGGCGGCGTCATGGTCGCGGACGATATAGCGCGCTGTGGCGTGATCGACGGTCGCAGATACACCCTCAAGGTGATAAAAGCCCTCGTAGCCTTCCGTATACTCCGGGCGCTGTACGTAGGGGAGCAACGCGTTGAAGTCGCAGAACAGATTGCCTGCGTTGACCATACGGCCCTTAGCGTCGCCCGGGTGGATGGACTGGCCCTCAAAGCAGACGGTCGCCTCGGCGGCGTTAAAGCATTCCCACTCCAGTTCGCCGATGGGGCCGCCGTCGACCGTGTAGGCGTACTTGCAGCCAAAGGTATCGATATCCAACAGCTCGGCTCCGTGGCCGATCTCCTCGTCAGGGCAGAAGCAAATGCCGAGTGCGGGATGGGGCAGAGAAGGGTCCTGAGCGATACGCGCGACAAGCGACATGATCTCGGCGACGCCTGCCTTGTCGTCCGCGCCCAGCAGCGTGGTGCCATCGCTGCAGACCAGGTCCTCACCTGCGAGGTCGTTCAGGGCGGGAAGCTTGGCGGTACTCATGGCAACGGGTTTACCGTCAACCGTGCCGCAGACCAGGTCGCCGCCTTCGTAGTGCACGATGTGCGGCTTCACGTCGGCGCCCGGTGCAACTTCGGTGGTGTCGAGATGGGCGATCAGGCCCAGGGCGGGCTTGTCCTCAGCGCCCGCACTTGCTGGGATATGCGCGCAGACATAGGCGTGCTCGGTCACGTGGGCATCTTCCGCACCAAGCTCGCGCAGTTCTTCAGCCAGTACGTTGGCAAGGTCAAACTGAACGGCGCTCGAGGGTACCTGGTCGCAGTTTGCATCCTCGGACTGCGTGTTGATCTGGACGTAGCGCAAAAAGCGCTCGAGGACATCGGGGCTCGTGGTGGTGTTTTCCATAAAGACCGCTCCAATCTTGGTCGTCGTGTGCAACAAGAACTCTAGCACGGTATGCCACGGCATACCACGACGCTTGGATGGGGTAGAATCAGCCATTGAATGCAGAAGGGACGGAAGATCATGGATACGACAAATAGCTCGCGCGAACTACATCTGACGGTGGCGAACGAAGACTACTTGGAGTGCATGGTTCGCATTGAAAGCGAAGAGGGGGAAACCAACGGCGTGCGATCGGTCGACATCGCGCAGCGCCTTGGCGTCTCCAAGGCATCGGTCAATAAAGCGGTTTCGGCGCTCAAGGCATCCGAACTTGTCGAGCAATCGCACTACGGCAAGGTAGTCCTGACCGATCGCGGCCGCGAGGTTGGTACGGCTATCTGGTACCGTCATCGCCTCATCCGCACATTTTTGGTTCAGGAGCTCGGTGTCGAATTTGAGCGAGCCGATTCCGAGGCCTGCATGATGGAGCATGCGCTATCCGAGGACACGATGAGCCGCTGGCTCGCCTATCTCGAAAAGCAGGGAATCAGCGTCGAGGAATAGCGGGATATATATGGATACGAGTTATTACAACCGCTTTGGTGCCGAGGAACTTGCGCGCCGCTTGTCGAGCGAGACCTTGTTGGCGCAGGGCCCCATGGGCAGTGTTTTGTTGAATGAGTACGATGCCGCCGATATTCCACCGGCGTTTTGGAATCTGGCAGAGCCGCAGACCGTTTCTCGTATCCATCGCCTGTATGTCGCCGCCGGCGCGCAGGTGCTCATTACCAACACCTTTCAGGCATCAAGCTATGCCCTCAAGCACGACCAGATTGCGCCGTCCGTGGCGGAGGTCAATCGCGGGGCCGTCGACGATGCCCGCCAGGCGCACCCTCAGCTGCTGCTGGGCTCGATGGGCCCGATCGGTATTGAGTGGTTTGCCGAGGACTCTGCCGAGTATCGTGAAATCCGAGGCATTGCGCGCGAACAGGCGCACGCCTTGCTCAATGCCGGTGTTGACGGTCTGCTGATCGAGACGGTGACGTCTATCCGTAATTTGCAGCCCATACTTGCCGGTGCCCGAGATGCCGCCGACGGCATGCCTGTTCTGGTGAGTTTTGTCGTTGACGATAAAGGCGACCTGTTGGGCGATGGCCTCAACATCGAGGCAGCCGTTTTGTACGCCGAAAAACACGGCGCAAACTCGGTTGGTGTTAATTGCTGTTCGCTTGCGGCCGCGAACGCGGCGGTGCCCAGGATGGTTGCATCGGCGACTACTCCCGTCACGGTGCGTCCCAACGTGGGCGATCCGGTCCAGACTCAGGATGGCCCCGTATGGCACGAGAACCCCGAAGCTTTTGCGCGCGCATGCATCGAATGGAGGCATGCCGGTGCCGCAATGGTGGGCAGTTGCTGTGGAACCACGGCAATCACTACGGCAGCGATGGCCGAGGCACTCGATATATAAAGGGCAAAACCGCTCCATACGGGGCGGTTTTTTTATTGCCTGCATGTCCTCGGCAGCATTTGCCCAAATGGTGAATGCTGGTGCCGGCAGGTTGCCGAGTGCGTGTTGCGGGTATACCTCACGCGTACCATGATCCAAACACTGTGAGGTGTCTGCGCGTGTGCGCGATAATTCATTTTGGAACTGACGGTTGGCGCGCTCGCGTCGATGAGGACTTCACTGCCGATAACGTTGCTCGTATCGCCGATGCCGTCGGCGAGTTGTGGCAAAAGACCAATCCGGGCAAAACGGTATATATAGGGTTCGACACCCGGCCCCTGGCGAGCGAGTTCGCTGAGCTTGCGGCGGGTGTGCTAGCAGTGCACGGGCTAGACGCCGCGCTCGCTTCGCGACCTGTTCCGACCCCTGCCCTTACGTGGGCGGCGGCTTATGACGGTGAGGCGTGCGGCGCGCTCATGGTGACGGGGTCCCATCATCCGCAGGGTTATCTGTGCTTCAAGATTCGCATGGGTGATGGCTCAACCGCCAACCAGGATGTCATCGAAGAGCTCGAAGAGACCATGGCTCCCGAGCCAATGGGGATCGAGGGGCAATATCGCACCGCGGATATCATTCCTGACTATATGCAGGCGGTGGCATCGTTTGTCGATGCCGAAGCCATCCGCGACGCGCACCTGCGCGTGGTTGTCGATCCCATGGGCGGCGCGGCCCAGGGCTATCTAGCCGACTTGCTGCGCGAGCTTGGCGTTGAGGTGCACGAGATTCACGCCGGGCAGGCGTCTGACCAAGAAGATATCTGCCCCGACCCCGTTGAGCCTTGGGTGGACGCTTGCGAGCGCACGGTTATCGATGACGGAGCTTGCGCTGGCCTGGTGACCGACGGCGACGCCGATCGTATCGGTGCGGTTGACGAGCGCGGCAGATATATACATCCGCATCAGATCATGGCGCTCGTTTTGGGCGACTTGGTTCAATTTCGTAATTTGGAGGGGCGCGTCGTCGTCAATCTTTCGTGCTCGACGCTTGTGCGTCGCATTGCCGAGGCGCTTGGCTGCCGCGTGACCGTCAAACCAGTCGGTTTCAAATATATAGCGGCGGAGATGAAGAAGGGCGGCGTCCTCATAGGCGGCGAAGAAGCCGGTGGTATCGGCATTGCCGCGCATATGCCCGAGCGCGATGGAATCCTCGCCTGCCTGATTCTGTGTGAGCTTATGGCAAAGACGGACGCGCCTTTGGGCGTTCTGGTCGACCAACTCGAGGACAGTTTTGGTAAGACGAGTTACGGTCGACGCGATTTACGCCTTGAGGCCGAAGATGCCGAAACGTTGCGAACCCTGCTGCCGGGCGTAAACCCCAAGTCGATTTGTGGCAAGGTGCCGCAAAACGTTAGTCATATGGATGGCTTGCGTTTGGCATTCGAGGATGACACGTGGCTGCTGGTCCGTCCTAGCGGGACCGAACCAGTGGTGCGCGTCTACGCCGAGGGGTTCTCGGTGGAAGAACGTGATGAGTTGCTCGATGCTGGCTGTGCTTTAGCTAGGGGGACGTATCCGCTTTAACCATGAGACTGCCTTATATAAAGAGATGCTCGGCGAGCGGTAGGTAACGGCTGGCAAACGTTAGTCGGATTCCAAGATGTGTAGGAAATGTGTACGCCCAGATTCCCGCCCGCGGGGGCCCTCCGGTCTGGCAATATATCTCCTTGCCCCGCGGCCCGGTCGGACCGGATCAGCCGCGGGGCGTGCACCTTGAGAACCGGATAC
>URYT01000151.1 GCA_900552185.1 uncultured Collinsella sp.
GGCGCGCGCATAGCCGACCTTGAGGCGGCGTTGCAGTCCGGAGGTGGAGCCGAGCTGCGACTCGACCACGATCTTCGCCGCATCCCACAATAGCGGGTCCTCCTCGGTGGGAGCCTCGTTGTAGAAGCCGCCCCCTCCCCCGCCGGACATGGCTGCAGGCGCCACAGCAGACAGAATCTCCTCGTGGTAGTCGGGCTCGCTCTGCGACTTGACGAACTCGACAATCTCGTTGATCTCGTCATCCGAAACAAAGCAGCCCTGGATACGGCGAGGCTTGCCCCAGTCGACCTTGGAGAACAGCATGTCGCCCAAACCGGTGAGCTTTTCAGCACCCATCTGGTCGATAATGACGCGCGAGTCGATGCCCGTGGCGACGTTAAAGGCGATGCGGTTGGTGATGTTGGCCTTGATGAGGCCCGTCACCACGTTGGAGCTGGGGCGCTGCGTGGCCACGATAAGATGAATACCGGCGGCACGGCCCAGCTGTGCAATACGTACGATCGAGGCCTCGACATCCTTACCGGCGACCATCATCAGGTCCGAGAGCTCGTCAATGATGATGACCAGATAGGGCATCTTTTGCGGCGGGTTATCGTAATGCTCAAACTCGCCGGCGGCCTGCTTTTCGTTATAGGTCGAGATCTTACGCACATTGAGACGCTCGAAGACCTTCAGGCGACGCTCCATCTCGGACACGGCCCATTGCAGAGCGCTCGCGGCCTGCTTGGGCTCGGTCACCACGGGGACATAGAGATGCGGCAGACCGTTATAGCCCGCAAGCTCGACGCGCTTGGGGTCGACCATGATCAGGCGAACGTCCTCGGGAAGGGCGCGCATGAGCAGGGTCGTGATGATGGAATTGATCATCACCGACTTACCAGAACCGGTCGTACCGGCAATAAGCAGGTGGGGCATCTTGGCGAGGTCAGCGACAACAGGCGTGCCCTCGGCATCGCGCCCGATGGCGAGCTCGAGCGGACCGCCCTTCACATAGGGCAGCACGTCGCCCAGATTGACGTTTTGGCGCTTGCGATTGGGAATCTCGATGCCCACGAGCGAGGTGCCGGGGATCGGGGCAAAGATACGCACCGACTGGGCAGCGAGCGAAAGCGCGATATCGTCCTCGAGGCTCGAAATCTTGCTCACGCGCTCGCCCTCGCCAGGTTGCAGCTTAAAGGTCGTCACCGTGGGGCCGGCGATCCAGCCGACCACGCGGGCACTGCGGCCAAACTCAAGCAACGTGGACTGAAGCGACTCGGCAGTCTGTTCCAGCTCCTTGTCAGAAGACGCGGAGGACGCCGACTGCGGGTTGGCATGCAGGATTTCGAGTGGCGGAAGCTTAAGGCCATCCTCTTCTTCGCCCTCGTTATCTGCGGCGCCGCCGTCCGCTCCCCCATCCCTAGCCGCAGCCGATCCGACAGCACTCGAGGCAGGCGCATCGGCAACCTTGGGATGCTTCAAGAAGTCGGGAATCTGAGGTGCTGCCGAGACAGGATTCACGGCAAACGGCGGCTCGGACTCGTCAATCTTATCGGGGTCGTCTTCCATCGAAAGCTGGCCGGTTACCTGTTCGCGCTTGGCATGGCGACTCGGCAGCAAAGTTGTCTTTGCGGTCTCAATCGGCGCCTCGTCGTCCTCGTCATCGCCCTCAGTGAGCTCAATCTCGCTATCGGACCAAGACGGGTCGGGCTCACTCGTATTGAGCTTAGGCGCAGCCTTGCCCTTCTTGGCATGGCGGCGCGGCAGCAGCGTCGTCTTAGCGCGCTCGGCCTCCACGGCATCGGATACGTCGACAAACGGATCCTCGTCTTCGTCGTCATTGTCCAAAACCGGGTCCACATCGTTGCCCATGACCGTGGTCACTGCAGCATCGGAGCCCTTTTGACGAAGAATGCTCAGGTGCGGACGGGCAACGCCGGGCACCGACAGGGCTTCGTCGTCACCCCACGGACTCGCGTTAACATCGGCACGACGGCGCTCGGCAAAATCGGCCGCACGGTCGCGAGCAGAGCGCAGCACGCCGCCAACCGAAAAGCCGATGATGACCAAGCCCACGACGACAAGGCCCAACAGGACTACCATCGCGATAGGCTTACCCAGGGCATTCTGCAGCGCACTCGCAATAAACGCACCGATGTAGCCACCCGAGGCGGACAAATTATGCGGCGTGAACATAAGGTCACATGAGACACTCGTACCCGGCACCATCAGCGAAAGAATGGAAACGACGGCGATAAAGACCACGGCGCCGCCCGCAACAGAGCGCACGTTGAGCGGCGAGTCCTCGCCTAAAAAGAGTGTGGCGGCAAACAGCAAAATGACGATCGGCAGCACGTAGGCGCCCAGACCAAAGCCCAGGTGGTAGAAACCAGCAACCGCAGCCGTAACGGGTGCGGTCGCCGGCGAAATCACGGCAATGAAGGACGCAATCGCCAAAACGGCGATGACCACGCCGGCGATATCGCGGTTGGCCGAGGGCTCGACCAAGGGCTCAAAATCGTCGAAGTCGGCCTCGTGGCCCTTATTGGCACGCAGATGGGAACCGGCACCCTTAGCAGATGCCGGTTGGTTATTGGCCTTATTGCCTTTGGCGTTTTGTGCAGATCCGCGCGCCAAACTAAACCTCCATGACGACCGGGATGATCATCGGACGGGTGCGCGTACGGCTCCAAATAAAGTTGGAGAGCGAATCGCGCACGGCCTTGCGAATGGCATCGGAGCCGCTGCTCGTAAAGCTAAACTTGCCCTTCTCGATCGTCTTCATAATGGATGCGGAGGCATCCTCGGAGAACTGGTCGTCGATGGGGAACGAGACGCCGCGACCGGAGAACTCGAGGTCGCCGATCTTCTTACGCTTCATGTCGAGCATGGCAACGACCGTCACCATGCCGTCGCTCGCGAGCTTCTGACGGTCGCGCAGGACGATCGGGTCGGTATCGCCGATGCGCAGGCCGTCGACGTATACGACGCCGGACTCGACGGAGCGGCCGCGCTTGACGACACCGTCGCGCATCTCGAGAGAATCGCCGTTGTCGATCACGAAGATGTTCTTGGCGGGGACACCCATCTTCTGGCCGAGCGCGGCGTGCGCGCGCAGATGCACGGCCTCGCCATGGACGGGCATGAAGTAGCTCGGCTTGGTAAGGGCAAGCATGAGCTTAAGCTCCTCCTGGCTGGCGTGGCCGGAAACGTGGACCAGGGCGCGGCTCTTGTCGTACACGTCGCAGCCGAGCTTGGCCAGGCTGTTGACGACCTGCTGGACGGCCTTCTCGTTGCCGGGAACGGGAGTTGCTGAGAGGATGACGGTATCGCCCTCGTGGATGGAGAGCGTCTTGTGCTCGCCATTGGCCATGCGGGACAGGGCCGACAGCGGCTCGCCCTGCGAACCGGTGCACATGACGACGATCTTGTCGTCGGGCAGGTTATCGATATCGAAGGCATCGATGATATCGGCATCGTCGATGTTGAGGTAGCCCAGCTCGCGCGCGACGCGGGTGTTGGTGAGCATGGAGCGACCGGTCACAACGACCTTACGGCCGCACTTACGGGCGGCATCGCAGATCTGCTGCAGGCGATGAATGTGGCTCGAGAACGACGCGACGAACACGCGACCCGGGGCGTTCTTGATGGCGTGCAGCAGATTGGGACCAACCTCGGCCTCGGACTTGGTAAAGCCAGGAACCGTGGCGTTGGTGGAGTCGGAAAGCAGCAGGTCGATGCCCTGCTTGGCAAAGCGGCTGATAGCGGCATAGTCGGGCGTAACACCATCGATGGGCGTCTGGTCGAGCTTAAAGTCGCCGGTGTGCATAACGGTGCCCTGGTTGGTGCGGATGAACACGCCCAGAGCGCCGGGGATGGAGTGCGTCATCGAGAAGAAGTCGAGCGAGATTCCGCCGAGGTTGACATGGCTGCCGCCCTTGACCTCGCGGAACTTGGGTGCGCGGATGCGGAACTCAGAAAGTTTGCCCTCGATAAAGCCAAGCGTCAGCTTGCTCGAAAAGATGGGCACCTTGTTGTTGAGGTCCTGCAGCAGGTACGGAAGCGAACCGGTGTGGTCCTCGTGGCCGTGGGTGACGACGATACCGCGGAGCTTCTCCTCGTTCTCCAGAACATAGGTGTAGTCGGGAAGCACCAGGTCGATACCGGGCTGGGAGTCGTCAGGGAACATGAGACCGGCGTCGACGAGCACCATGTCGTCGCCGCACTCGAAGACCGTCATGTTCTTGCCGATGCCGTCAAGGCCGCCCAGGGGGATGACCTTGAGCGTCACGTTAGATTTCTTGTTGTTGGTTGCCATAGACTGATGTGGCTCCTTTCGATTGCACGATAACGAAAACGACGGTCGATGCCGCCGCGCAATTCAAAGTCATATGCGTCGGGGTGGGTACACGCATACGGAAATTATTGTATCCATTCGATTGCATGTGAACGAAAGTACACCAAAAGTACGGTGGCCGCACGAATGCGGCCACCGCGAATAAAGGGGGTCGATTG
>URYT01000152.1 GCA_900552185.1 uncultured Collinsella sp.
AGCGCCGCAAGCACCGGATAGAGCAGGCCGGCACAAGCTACGCCCAGGCAGGCGTAGGGCAAAAGCTCCGTCTCGCCGTTGGGCGCAACGGCAGCATAGCCTGCGATAAAGGCAAACGATGAACCCAAGAATGCGGGGACCTTACCGCGCGACAGGAAGTGGAAGAGCAGCGTGCCCAGGCCGGCAAACAAAAGCGTTGCCGAAACCGAGAGACCGGTGAGCACGGGTACCAGCACGGTGGCGCCAAACATGGCAAACAGATGCTGCAGGCCGAGCAAAAACATGCGCGGGCGGCCGAGCGACGACGTATCGTAGATGGCATCGGCGACGGCGGGCGTCGAGGACTGGGACATGGATGTCCTTTCGAATGGAAGGGCGATCGGGTATATCGGATAACCTGCCCGAACGATACGATCCGAACCATTGTACGCGATACGCCATGCCTCGCACGCGCCGCCACCTGCAAACGCTAGCGCTATTTCCAAACGCGCTCGGCAATGCGCTTGACCAGCGCGATCTTCGCCCACTGCTCGTCCTCGGTCAACTTGTTGCCAATCTCGCAGCTGGCAAAGCCACACTGCGGAGACAGATACAGGTTCTCGAGCGGAACATACTTTGCAGCCTCGTGGATGCGCTCTACAATAACATCCTCGTTCTCGAGCTCTGCCGCCTTGGTGGTCACCAAGCCCAGCACGACCTTCTTGCCGGGAGCGACGTGCTTGAGCGGCTCAAAACCACCGGCGCGCGGCGTATCGAACTCCAGATAGAACGCATCGACATCCTCATGCGCAAACAGGTACGGCGCGATGGGGTCGTAGCCGCCCTCAAAAGCGTAGGTGGAGTGGTAGTTGCCGCGGCATACATGCGTGTTGATAACCAAATCGTCGGGCTTGTCCGCGATGGCGGCGTTGTTGAGCGCCACGCCCAGCTCGCTTACCTTTTGCAGGTCGATCGGGCTCATGCCGGTCTTGGACACAAAGTCAGTATCGCAGTAGATGCCCCAGGTGCAGTCATCAAACTGGATGTTGCGGCAGCCTGCTGCGTACAGGTCGGCGATCACCGTGCGGTATGCTGCGGCGATGGCATCGGCGAGTTCTTCGTCGGTCTTATAGACAGCACGCAAGCTCTCCTGCTGGCCATCGCAGCGGTCGAGCGTGACTTCGGAGAACGTCTGAATCGGCGCCGGGATGGTCTGGCGTGCAACGTGGCCCTCGCCCTCGAGCGCCTTGACAAATTTAAAGTGCTCGACGAACGGATGGTTCTCGCCGCTAATGGGGCCGGTTACCACGGCGGTGTCGGCGGTAGTCTCCTCATCTTGAAACATATAGCCCGTACGCGAGGCACGACGCTCGATGCCGTTGAGCCCCCACATAAAATCGAGGTGCCAGTAGCTGCGGCGAAACTCGCCATCGGTGATGACCTGCAGGCCGGCGGTCTTTTGCTTTGCCACCAAATCGCGAATGGCATCGTTCTCGACGGTCTTAAGCCCCTCGGCATCAAGCGCGCCTGCCGCATAGGCAGCGCGGGCGTCCTTTACGGCCTGCGGACGAAGAAAGCTGCCGACGATATCGGCGCGAAACGGCGCGTTCGGTTGAATTGAAGTGCTCATAGATATCTCCCTTTGCATTGGTTGCTTTACCGAAACAGAGTATGAGCGCTCATATGGCCATCGCAAAATATACGTTTATAACAGTTTGATATAGATGCTTCCTATATCAGTCTGGACTGCCATAAAGAGATTTGACCCGTGCAGAATGCAGCAGTCTATATGTGCTGACGAATCACGTCGATATAGGCTTGGCCGTAGCGCGTAAGCGTCGTGTTCTTGCGCGTGATGATGCCGATCTCCATGTACTCGTCTACATCGAGCGGAATCGAGATGATGCCGGGCCCGTTGAGCTCGTGACTGATCACGCCTGAGCATACCGTGTAGCCGTTGAGGCCCATGACCAGGTTGAACAACGTCGCACGGTCACGCACGCGGATATTCTTGCGGCGCTCAAACGTCGAGGTCAGTTCCTCGGAATAGTAAAACGAGTTGTAGCTGCCCTGCTCATAGGACAAAAATGGGTAGTCCTTGAGGTCTTCGAGCGTCACGCTGGCGTGGTCCGCCAGCGGATGGTCGGCACACACAAAGACGTGTGGTGTGGCGCAGAAAAGCCCTTCGAACACGAGCTCGTTGGCCGCCAGCATGCGCTCGATGACCTCGCGATTGTGCTCCGACAGATACAGGATGCCGAGTTCGCTTTTCATATGCGCGACGTCCTCGATAATCTCGTGAGTCTGCTCCTCGCGCAGGGTAAAGTCGTAGCGCGCGGCATCGAACTCGCGAATCACGTCAACAAACGCGTTAACGGCAAAGGAATAATGCTGGCAGCTCACACTAAAGTGCGGTACCTGCTCGGATGCGCCCTTGTACTTGCCCTCGAGCAGGTCGGCCTGGTCGAGTACCTGGCGCGCATAGCCCAAGAAGGTCTCGCCTTCCTCGGACACAACGACGCCCTTGTTAGTGCGTTCAAAGATGTGCACGCCCATCTCGTTTTCGAGATCGCGAATCGATGCGGTAATCGAAGGCTGCGACACAAAAAGCCGGCGCGAGGCCTCGGTGATGCTGCCGCATTCGGCAACTTTGACGACATACCTGAGCTGCTGAAGCTTCATAGCTTTCTCCCTAGACGTTCGTGACGTCGAAACCAGTCGCATCCATCTGACGCATAAACGGCGGCATCTCCCCCGTCGCGGCGCAGGCGGCAATCTGATGCAGAGCCCCGGCAACCGCATCGTCTGTCGCAGCGCCGATATGCCAGCGCGCGGCGGCCGTGACAGCCTCGTTGGCATTGGCGACTGCAACGGAGTTGGGAACAGCATCGATCATGGGCAGGTCGTTATCGGAATCGCCAAATACGGCCACCTCGTCGGGCGTCAGGTCCAAAGCGCGCGCCAGCTCCAGCGCAGCGCAACCCTTGTCCCAACCTGCTGGAAGAATGTCGAGCAGGCGCACTCGGTTGTTGGGAAACACAAGCGAGAGCTCCGGCACCTCGGCGGCAATGCGCTCGCGCAGCTCAGCGAGTTCTTCGCGCGAGCGGGCGCTCCAGATATTCGCCTTGTATACCGGGGCATCATCGACAACAGGACGGCACGGGGCCTCTTCGCCCTTGAGCCACGCGTTGCCGCCCGACTCCATGGCGCGGCGCACGCGCTCGGGATCGCTCGTCACGCAGTAGGCATCGTTATCCCAAAAGTCATCACCCAGGCTGTAGACCTTCAGATACGTATCATCGGTCTCTTGCTCCAAGTAGTCAGCCAAGCGCATAAGGGCGGCGTTGTCGGTCGCACGCGAGGCTACCGCCTCGCCGTCCACAAACATGACCTGGCCGTTACAGAACGCGCCAGTTGAAAAACACTCAGAACAATTTTTGAACATCCAGCCCATCGCGGACGGCTGACGGCCCGAAACCGGACCAAAGTGCAGACCCGCCGCCTGCATGGCATGAATGCCCTCGATGGCGTAGTCGCTGGCGCCGTCATGCCCGGCTGGAATCAGCGTATCGTCCATATCGGTCAGCACAAGTTTAATCATAAGGCCCCCATTCGTATCGGTCCTACCTATTGTAACGACCTGCCAAAATAAACCTGTCCCTTTTTGGCAGGTGCGCTAGTATAGGGAACAACAGATTCGATGCGGGAGTGCCGGCGGTGCAAACCACAAGGCTGAGAGGGCATGGGGCCCAATCCTTTGAACCTGTCAGTTAATGCTGGCGTAGGGAGCATGCCGCCTTTACAGGGGCGCTGTCTATGCACAGCGCCCCTTTTCTATGCCAAGGAGGCATGTGCAGTGATCGATTCGGAACAGCTTAAGCAAAATGTGGTCAAGGCCGTGGAGGAGATTCGCGCCACCAATCCGATGGCCGGCTCCATCACCAACACGGTGACGATCGACTTTGTCGCCAATGCTCAGCTCGCCGTGGGCGGTTCGGCCGCCATGGTCTATCTGCCCGACGAGGGCGAGGCGCTCGTTGCCGGCGGCGGCGCCATCTATCTCAACATGGGCACGCTCTTCCCCATCTACGAGCAGACGATTCCCCGCGCGGCCAAGGCGGCACACGACGCCGGCAAGCCCTGGGTGCTCGATCCGGTGGGCCTGGGCATCGGTAGCCTGCGAACCCAGCTGGTAAACGAGCTCAAGCAGTACAAGCCCGCCATCGTACGCGGCAACGCCTCCGAGATCATCGCACTCGCCGGCCTGTGGGGTCTTGAGGGCGAGGCGGCCGATCTGAGCCGCGTACGCGGCGTCGATACCACCGACACGGTCGACGCCGCCCGCGATGCCGCCGTGGCGCTCGCCCGCTACACCGGCGGCGCCGTGGTCGTCTCGGGCGAAGTCGACCTGATTACCGATGGCACGACCGTGGCCAAGTCCCACGGCGGCAGCCCGCTCATGTCCAAGATCACCGGCTGCGGCTGCTCGCAGGGCGGCGTGCTGGCCGT
>URYT01000153.1 GCA_900552185.1 uncultured Collinsella sp.
GCAGGAAGCTTGGATACGCCTAGGCGCGGTCCAAGAAATCGTCCGCACCCCCAAACGGGAGATTATCCGCTCTCATTTTGGATAACCCCCCCCCTTGTACCAAGCCGAGCTCCATGGTCAAGTAATAACGACTTCTCATCATTAGATTGTTTACATCAATTCTAATAACTATTTAATCCTTAAACTCGTTATTAGAATTGATATGATTAGCCTAATAACGAGTTTCCGGCACTAAAGATATGGAGGGCGCGATGCAAATCGAGGAGAACGGCCAGGGAACGCTCCGCAATAATCTATCGGGGAAATTGGCTTACTATTCGTTTTTTCCAACGCCCTTGCAATCATTGAGGCAGCTAAACCTCACCGAGGAAACCTATCGCACGCTTTCCGCATGCTCACGAAAGCTTGGAGAGCTTGAAGGCATGCTCTACTTTGTTCCCAACGCCGACATGTATCTGACAATGTACGTGCGCAAAGAAGCACTCCTTTCTTCGCAAATTGAGGGAACCCAGTGCACGTTTGACGACCTACTTAGTCCATCGCAAACACAACTCCATCATAAAGATGTCGCAGACGTCGTGAATTACGTCCGTGCTGTCGACCGCGGCGTAGAACTGCTCAAAAAGATGCCCTTGTGCACGAGACTTCTTAGGCAAGTTCATGCGGTCCTGCTGGACGGAGTGCGCGGAACGGAGAAGAATCCAGGCGAGCTGCGCTCCTCACAAAACTGGATTGGCCCCTCAGGCTGCACCATTGCAACCGCATCGTTTGTCCCTCCAAACATTGAAGATTTGAGTAACACGCTCCAGGACCTCGAACGCTTTATCAATGAGCCTCAAGTCGAAATGGATCCGATTGTGCGGGCGGCGCTCGTCCATTACCAATTTGAAACTGCCCATCCATTCCTAGACGGAAACGGTCGCCTGGGCAGGCTTCTCATTACACTTATGCTCATCAATGATGGCGTTCTTCATTCTTGCTTGTTCTATCCATCGTTCCAGTTCAAGAAAAATCGAAGCGAGTACTACCGGCAACTCACATCCGTAAGGGAGAGAGGCACTTACGAGGAATGGATAGAGTTTTTCTGCAACAGTCTTCTCGAGAGTGCGAAGGACTCGGTAGGGTCTTTAAAAAACCTTGTTGACCTCCATAACCGTTCCACAGCAACCATTACCGAAAATCTCGGAAGGACTGCTGCAAACGGGCAAAGGCTGTTGGGCATTCTTGAAGAGCACCCCATCGTCGACACCGCATTCATCGCTGCCCAACTCGATATCGGCAGGAGTACCGCGAGCTCGCTCGTCAAATCATTTGAAGAATTGGGTATCCTCCGTCCGCTCGACGAGTCAAGACAGAGATACCGGCAGTACGGGTATGAAGAGTATCTTTCGATTCTCAGGGAAGACGCCGAGCCGATTAGATAGGCATCGCAACCCAGGCAAATTAAAGCGAGCGTGGATAATCTCCCACTTTTGGCTTGAAACTAGACTCAAAACGGGAGATTATCCACGCTCATTTTTTATATGTAGATGCCGATGGCTCGGCTAAGAGACGGTGCGTGAAGAGGCCAAGTCGCATTCGGCGTAGTCTCGTATCTCGACGGGTTTTCTTTCTGATAATCCGATGGACACAGGCATCTAAATGTGGAGACAGGGACCTCTCGGTAAGGCTTCTGCCTGCAGATATAAGCCATCAGCCTAAAACGTCCAAAACCGTCAAGCATTTGGTCAGTGCCTGGACAGCATTTGGTTAGACTTCGCATGAAACCGTCTGGTACGTTTGCGCCGTTCCATGAGTTGGGAGGCGACATGGGAAACATGACGGCGAATCAAAGACTTACAAGTCACATTAAAGCATGCGAACAGCAGATGAGTTGCGTGTACGCGCGCACGGCGGCGGAGGCAAAGCAGATTGAGCGGCGGGCGGAGGCGGGAAGTCTAGAGGCGGTCATGCCGGGGCTGTATGCGCGTCCGGAATACTGGTCCGAGCTCAAGTTTCGGCAGCGTTATCTGCATCGGGTGCGGGCGCTTGCGCAAAAGCACCCCGACTGGACATTTTGCTCCTATACGGCGGCTGTTATCTATGGCCTTTCGGTTTCGCATGCCAATTTGACGCACATCCATATCGCCGCGATGCCGGCCCAATCGACGACGCCGGGCTCTCAGGTCATTCGTCATCGCTATGCTCGTCAAACACGGGCCACCCAGATGGATATCGCCGTAACCGATATCGATCAAACGATTACGGATTGCTTGGTCGATGCATCGTTTGTCGAGGGACTGATCATCGCGGATTCGGCACTCCATGAGCAACTTTTGTCGAAGGAGCATCTCGTTGAGACGGTCGATAAGCTTGGCCTGAATCGTCGCGGTGTTGTGATGGCGCGCAGGGTTGCGCGGTGTGCCGATGGCCTGTCGGAAAGCGGTGGCGAGTCCAAGGCACGTGCCCTGATGATTGAGCGCGGCTGGCAGATGCCGGAGCTGCAAGTTGAGCTGTTCGACCCGGTTGAGCCGGGACGGCCGTATCGCGTCGACTACTTGTGGCGCGTGGGCGACCAGCTGATTATCGGTGAGTTCGACGGATTCGTTAAAAGCGAGAAAGCGGCGGAGGAGGGCAAGCTCGCAAAGGCGCAGTTCGATGAGCGTCAGCGCGAGTCGAGGCTTTCGCTGCTTGATAACTGCAAGATCGTGCGCTTGTGCTGGGATGATCTAAGGGATCCGACAAAGCTCGATCGCAAGCTCAAGGTCGCCGGCGTGCCGCGTGCGTGCTGAGGCAGTTGCAAGGCGTTTGGCTGCACGAGCGTGGAAAATCAGACGGACGAGCGTGGAAATCTGGACGCTTGTTGAATGAGCGTGGATAATCTTCCACTTTTGGCTCGTAAGGGGGCTCAAAGTGGGAGATTTTCCACGCTCAACTTGCGGGTGCGATACAGCGGCGATCAGGCGCTGATGATGTGGGGTAGCGGCAGGTCGTGGGCGTCGGTGGGAATGTGGCCGACACGCTGCTCGTCAAAGGCTATGCCGATGATTTGACATGCGGACGAGAGCATGGGCAGGTAGCGGTCATAGCAGCCGCCGCCGTAGCCCAGGCGCGCGCCGGCGCGGTCGAATGCTACGAGCGGCACGATAATCATGTCGAGAGCCTCGGCAGGCACGATAGGGAAGCGACCGCTGTCGATGTCTGTGGCCGCGAAGGCCCGCGTGGGGTGGGCGATAAACGGCGCCGCGGACGCATCGTCGGCGGCAACTGCCCGCATGCACATGCGCTGGCCACAAGCTGCGGCGTCTGTTGCCGAGAACATGCACGGATAGGCCACGCGCCAGCCGTGTTTGGCGGCCGCAGCGGCAAACGCGGCTGGGTCGACCTCGGAACCCATCGCGGCATAGACGGCAACGGTGTGCGGCGCTGCGGTACCCAAGTGATCCAACAGCTCAACAAGCCGCGCACAGATAACGGCAGACTTCGCCGCCCGCACATCCAAATCAATCGCATCGCGCCGAGCAAGCGCCGTCCGCCGCAACTCAGCCTTGTCCATCCCAACCTCCTCTAGCAAACCTGCCAAAAAGGGACAGGTTTATTTTGGCAGGTTTTATCCGGACAAACACCCAAACCACCACGCAGACCATCGCAAAGGGGGCAGTTCATGGACACCTTCGTGGTGGTTTTGACGAAGGGCGGGTGTTCGCGGCGGTTTGTCTCGATCTGTAACAGTAGCTCGGCAAAATCGGACCTAGATGTTACAGATTGAGACAAAGGGACGGGGTCATCCGAAAACGTCTCGATTAGTAACATCTGGAGCCGATATTGCCGTCTTGGCGTTACAGATCGAGACAAACCGGCAGACTGCGGCAAAAGAAAAAGGTAGATTTTCAGGCATATCCCAAAAATCTACCTTTGTGCGTTAGCCCAACAGGTCGACGACGTTAAAGCCGGCGTTGCTCTTGGCAATGACGTCTCGGCCGCCAAAGACGCAGGTGGGCGACTCGGCTGCGATGCGCGTCACGTCGGCGCCGAGCGAGCGAAGCTCACCGGGCGTGGCGGCGAGCATCTGGGCGCGGCGCTTCTCGCGTGCATGCGGATCGAGTCCGGCCAGGTAGGTCGTGCTGCGGCGCTTGGTGAGCGCGTACGGCTTCACCGGCGCGTCCATGCCGCTCACGCAGCTCACGATAAAGCCCTCAAAGGCGGCCTCGTCGGGCTCAAAGCTGCCGAGCCATTCGCCTGCGCGCGCCACGCGCTCAATCGAGGGGTCGATTGCCGGGTCGCGGTAGGTGTAGAACGCAGTCTGACGCTCGCCGGCCGCGCGGAATCCGCAGCCGTACGCACCGCCCTTCACGCGGATCTCGTTCCACAGGTAGTCGTAGGAGAGCGCGTTGGCGGCAACCGCCCAGGCGCCCGTCACGTCGATGCCCAGACGACGCGGGTCGCACGCGCTTGCCGCAAAGCAGATGTCGCTGGGGATGACAAAGGCCTCGTGGCGGTCGC
>URYT01000154.1 GCA_900552185.1 uncultured Collinsella sp.
TCCCCTGGTTGGGCAGCTACGCCTTTTTGGCACTCGAGCGCATGCTCAAGATTAAGTGTGCCGCGGAGCTGGGCCTTCGCGGACTCGACCCGTCACGTCCGTACTTTATGCAGTTCAAGATGAAGGCCGACGAGGAGACGTTCTTTGAAGTGCTCGCCGCCGAAGCCGAGAAAGACTTCGACCCCATCGACCTCGTCTATCCCGGCGAGGTGCCTTACTTTGATCGGTACGACGAATTCGTTCCAGAAGAGCTCGTGCGCAAAGGCTTTGCCGAAGGCGTGCTCGACATCGAAGGCATGAAGCAGCGCGTTCTCGGCTGGCGCGACCACACCTAAGACCAGTCTTTTTGGGACGGGGAGACTTATTTGTCGTGAAGGACGGTGCCGAGGAAGTCGGTGTCGAAGGGCACGGCTTCGGCAAAGGCATAGTCGCCGTCACTGGCGATGAGCAGGTAGTTCTCCTCGCCGCCGAACTTCGCATCGCCGCACGGGACCACCCAGGCATAGGCGAATACCTCGAGTGCCGTGGCAGCGCAGTCGCGCAGGAACGTCACGTCGCTCCCCTCGTTTGCGCTCACGATATTGGCGACGTAGACACCACCAACATTTAGGCTGCCCCGCACTAAACGCAACGCCTCAACCGTCGCCAGCTCGCGTACGGGCTCGGCACCGCCAAAGCAATCGCTCACGACCACGTCGTAGCGACGATGACCAACACTCGTCACGCCCAGATAAGAGCGAGCCTCAGCGGTTATCACCCGCAGGCGATCGCCCGCCGTGCACTCCAGCTCGTCCAGATAGAACCAGCGGCGCGCCAGGCGCGTAATCTCTCCGTCATACTCGATGACGTCCATGCGCAAGCCCTCGTGCGACATCAGCGCGAACTTGGGATAGGCAAACCCGCCGCCACCCAGCATAAGCATGCGGTTGATACCGTGACCATAAGCATCACGCATCGCATCCTCGGACTCAAACACGTCGTCAAACGCACGATAGTACGCAAAGACGGGCTCCGCCCAACGCTCACCAACGTAACTTGCGCTTTGGTAGACGCTGCCTTGCACCAACACGCGAATCTCGTCGCCGCCCTCATCGTGCACGCGTTTCACACGCGCCAACCCATTGCGGGTTCGCGCAACCTGCAGACAGGCAGCACGAACAGCGACAGCGGCCGCACCAAGCGCCGCGGCTCCCAGAGCAACACCGGCAACGACGCCAGCAGAAACACTCGGCTTGTTCATCTAGAGCTCCTTTTGCAGATAGAGTCCATGGTCGCAAAAACCCAAATGGCGATAGTACTCGCGCGTACCGATTGCGCTAATCACGTTGATACGCGTATAACCCGCATCCCGGGCAATCTCGCACGCACGCTCTACGAGCAAACGCCCCAATCCATGGTGCTGGGCTGCCTGGCCTTGATCTCCCACGCGCGCCGCCATGCCATACACGTGCACCTCGCGAATCATCGCCTCGTCCGGTGTCGTCGGCAACTCATCCGCATGCGCGGCAACAAAAGCACGATCGGGCAGAGACAGACGCAAAAAGCCCGCGATCTTGCCCTGCGGCGTCACCCACTGCAAAAAGCGCTCGTGCGTCACCGGCGTCTCGTACGCCACTTCCTCGTCAAGGGTCAGCTCATGCAAGTCGGCGCCCGCCGTGCTAATCTCGCGATAGCGAATCTCACGCACTGTCGCGCCTTCCCCACGAGCCGACAAGCGGTTTTCAACGAGCTGACGCAGGTTGGGCTTCTTGTTGCCCACCATGATGTCGTCGGAGCTAAAGTCGCGGATCATGCGACTGATGCGGCAGAACGCCGGCGTCACCACGATGTCGTCGGCCAACACATCGAGCAGCTCTTCCTCGGTATAGGGACGCCACTCGCCGCGCTCATAGCAGCCCACCAGACGCGAGCCCTCGATGAGCGCGCACGGGTAGACCTTGACCTCGTCGGGCATAAAGGCCCCTTCGGTCATAAAGCGCTCGTAGTCGCGCTTGTCCCCCTCGGGTGTGGCGCCCAATAAGTTGAGCATAAAATGCGCATGGATCTTAAAGCCAAAGAGGCGCGCAAGCGAAAACGCCTGCTCGATCTGAGCCACCGAAATGCGACGCTCGTTGATATCGAGCAAATGCTGGTCGAGGCTCTGGATGCCCATCTGAATCTTGGTGCAGCCCAGACGACGAATGAGCGTGAGCGCCTGTGGCGTCACGGCATCGGGGCGGGGCTCGATAACGAGCCCCACCACGCGATGCTTCGCCGTCTCGTTGATGCGCTGCTGACGCTCAAGCTCCTCCATCGTTGCCGTCTGCCACTCGGCAGCCTCGCCCCATGGCGTACCGGGGCCGTACAGACGACGCACTGCGCGGTTATAGCCACCAACGACAGCATCCACACGCCCCTGCTCGTCGGCAACGCCGCTCGCAAGCTCGGCCTCGTCGGTCGCAATGCCGGCAGCCCGATAGCGCTCGCGGCGCTCTGTTACCACCGGCGGCAGGGCATCGGCGGGAGCGTCATCGAGCAGGCGCCCTGCCTCGGCACGGCTGATGCCCGGACGCGCCAACATGGGGTTTGCCGCCACACCGGCGACGGCATCGTCATTGAGCGCACGGAAAAGCTCCGACATAAACCACGTCTGATACCCTTGCGGATAGTCGCTCCAGGTACCGCCGAGCACAATGAGCTCTATCTTGTCGGTCGCATGTCCCATCTGCGAAAGCGCGGTCAGACGAGCGCTCACCTGCAGATACGGGTCGAAGCAGTTTTGCTCCGCACGGGCGCACGCCGGCTCGGCGTGCAGATAGCTTTTGGGCATGCGCAGATCGTTGGGGCAAAACAGGCAATCGCCCGAGCATGGCCAGGGCTTGGTAATGACGGTAATGGTCGCCACGCCCGAGGCCGTTCGGCGCGGCTTCATACGCAGGACCTGCAGCAGTTGACGCTCCAGATCGGAATCGACATTCCACGCAGCCCACCGAACCGGCTCCTCACGTTTAACCCGCTGGTAGAACGGCAGCAGACGGCGCTTGGCCAAATCGCGTTTGTCGGCACCCTCACGGCGCGCCTCGGCATGTATCAGTTTGACGAGCGCTTTGTCGTCCACGGTCTCGCCGCGACGCAGAGCCTCGAGTATGTTCAAGATAATCTGTTCCATGTCCCCATTGTAAAGGCAAAGGCGCCGAAGCCCGTCACGGCTCCGGCGCCTCCATCAAAGAGCATGCCTATATGTACCGATCTCCGAAAACCGCATGTCACTCCGGATCAAACGACATGTCGCCCGAACCGACCTCAAAACGATACGTAGCAGACTTATCGCCGTTATCGAATTCAAGATTCAAAATGGTCTCGCCGTCGTAGCCAAGCGGAAGGAAATCGCTCTCAAAGTCGCCGCTGCCCAAGGTGAGGCTCGCCTTAAAGCCCGTCGAGTTCGGAACCGTCATCTCCACATCGCCCGAGCCCACACTCACGTCCATCGACTTCGCGGGGGCCTGGTAGAGCTCGAACGTCACATCGCCCGAACCGACCTCAGCACTGAGCGCATCAGTCACGCTGCCCGCAAACTCTACATCTCCCGCACCCAGGAAAAGGTCGAAACCATCACAGGTGACACCGGCAATCTGCAGATCACCCGAGCCCACGTGCGCGTTGACTCCCTTCAGATGTTCGGCAACACGGCGCGGCAGCTCGACCGTAACTGAGCGATCGATTGCCCTACCGTCATCACTTCCAAACTGGGAAACCTTGAGCGTCGAGTCCTCGACGGATGCGATGTTCTGCGTCGCGGCCTTGGAGGCATCCATACCATTGGCAACGCGTCCCCGCTCGATAACGCGAGCCTTGTTACCATCAATAACCTTGACGTCCACCGTAGCCGCATCGATATCGAAATCGAGGTAGCGAAACTCATCGGCATCAAAGGTCGTACACGAAAGCTGCTGAGGCCGAGCGGAATAGTTACCGCCATCGTTCATAAAATCGTCGTCATCAACCACATCGTCCATACCGGACAAGCCGGGTATAACATCGTCGAGATCCCACGGGCCATCAAAATGAATCAAAGTCCGCGAAACGCCAAAAACAAGCCCGATAATCAGTACAAACGCTCCGATGCCGACGCCCAGGCGCAGCTTGGATTCATGCGAAAGCTTCATCATTCGTCACCTTCTTTGGCACATGGCTCAGCGGTGGCCGCGGTAGCCACGTCAGCATCAGGTTCCGCAGAAGTATCCTTCCCCTGGGCCCTGACCGCCACCGGTGCCGGACCAACCTGAATATCCCCGCGCGCCCAATCGCCATCGAGTGCACGCGCCACCCAGTGATAGATGGGAATCGTGAAGAAGATCAGCGCAGCAAAGGGGCCGGCACCAAACAGGAACATCAGTAAAAAGAACAGCAGCCAGCACACGGCCCAAT
>URYT01000155.1 GCA_900552185.1 uncultured Collinsella sp.
CGCGCTCGGCCAATGCCTCAATCGTTAAATCGGCCTCGGGACGCGCCAGACGCGTGCAGGCAATCTCGAGCACCAGGCGCACGTCGCTCGCGCCCCTCATCTCCAGTGCGGCATCGTCGAGCACCGTCAGCACGCGGGCCAGGCGGTCGGCAGGATGCTCGCCAAAGGCAGCGGCCTCGGCAGCAAGCGCCTCGGCCTGCTCGGAGCCGCCCTCAAACAGCTCGGCACGGGCACCGGCAACGCAGGCAACGTACACGTCACGCACATGCGCCACCAGGTCGCGCGTCAGCTCAAGCAGGTCATTGCCCTCCTCGACCTGCACACGAATCAGTCCATAGAGCTCGGCAACATCGCGATCGGCAATGGCGCGGGAAAACTCGCCCAGGATCTGGTCCGAAACCTCGCCCAAAAGCGAGCGGGCGTCGTCCGCATGCACAGAACCGTTGCCAAAGACGCTCAGCTGCTCCAGCGTGGACAGCGCGTCGCGCATGCCGCCCTTGGCATGGCGCGCCACGATAGCCAGCGCCTCGTCGTCGTAATCGAAGCCCTCCTGCTCGCACACGTATGCCAGGCGATACTCGATATCCTCGTTGCCGATGCGATGGAAATCGAAACGCTGGCAGCGCGAGAGGATGGTCTCCAGAATCTTTTGCGGGTCGGTGGTGCACAGCACAAAGATCACGTGTGCCGGCGGCTCCTCAAGCGTCTTGAGCAGCGCGTTGAACGCCGCCGTCGTGAGCATGTGGACCTCGTCGATGATATAAATCTTGTACCTGCCGCGCACTGGGGCAAAGTTGACGGAGTTGATGATCTCCTCGCGCACGTTGTCCACGCCGGTACGGCTTGCGGCATCGAGCTCGTAGACATCCGGGTGGTTGCCCTCGGCGATGAGCTCGCACTCCTCGCAAGTACCGTCGGGCATGCAGCCGCTTGCACCCTCGGCGCGCGCCGCCTCGGCATTGCGGCACAGCAGCGCCTTGGCCAGAATGCGCGCCATGGTGGTCTTGCCCGTGCCGCGCGGTCCGCAGAACAGGTAGGCGTGGGACAGGCGCCCCTCGGTGATGGCGTGCTCGAGCGTCGAGACGATATGTTGCTGGCCCACCACGGAGTCGAAGGTGAGCGGGCGATACTTTCGGTACAACGATTCCATGGGTGCTCCCCCGGGTATACTGAGTCTTGTTGCCGCGGCGGCCATGCGGTCGCACGGCATACTGCATTCCATAATACCCGTACGGCGAGCCCGCCGCGATAGGAGTCCAAAGAGCATGGCAGACGCAGAGAGCAACCTCGTCCCCTCCGAAGCAGCCGACCAGGTCGAGGTCGCGCTCGAGGAGCAGGCCGCAGCCGACGACGGCATCCTGTACCTCAACGAGTACCAGTACGAAAACGACCTGGTCACCGACTTCGCCCGCCTGGTCGCCTCGCCCAGGCGTCGCGGCTCGCTGTATGTCGCCGCGGCAATTGCCGCGCTCATCGGCATCGGCATGCTGGTGGCCGGCGGCAACTGGATCAAGTTTGGCGTCGTCCTGATCGTGTTCGGCGCCTTTTTGGCCTGGTGGAGCAAAAACCTGCACCACACCCTCGCCCGCGACTTTATCGACGCCGTTGAGGCCGACGAGTCCATGGGTGGCCGCTATCGCCGCGTCGCCGCCAACGAGGACGGCCTGATGGTTTGGGGCAAGAGCGGCAAGTCACAGTTCTTCCCGTTTGAAAAGCTCGACCACGTGCTCGACGGCGAGCGCATCTTTGTGGCCATGTTCGCCGACCAGGGCGTGACGATCCCTAAGGACACCTTTGTCCGCGGCGATGCCGAGCAGTTCGGTCCCTTCCTTAAGGCGCGCATCAACAAAAAACTCCGCATCGAGACCAAGAAGAAGAAAATGAAGGCCGAGAAGGCCGCCGCCGAGGCCAAGCAGGGCGACAAGCCCCAGGAGACCAAGCGCAAGCAGAAGAAGAACAAGAAGAAGCGCTAAGGCCAAGCCAGACAGGCAGCCTCGCATCCCGCTATCCTCCCCATGCACCCGAGCGTGCTACACTAGCAGCATCTATGCCACCGCGAACGCCGGAACGGGCCGCGCCCGTGCCCGCCGCTCGCAAACGAACTTTAAACGCACGAGGGTTGGCCATGCCGCTTTTCTCGCAACATACCGCCCGGTTCTCGCCGGACGTTCCTTTGGAGGGCACCAGCTCTCGCGAGCTGCTCAAGCGGTACCAGCCGCTCGAGACACTTGCGACCGGCGGTTTTGGCTCCATTGAGATCTGCCGCGACACGCACCTGCGCCGCCGCGTCGCCATTAAGCGCATCCCCCTCATCAACGGTGCCGGCATGCCCGCCAGCGACATCATGGATGTTCTGCGCGAGGCGCACACTGCCGCCATGCTTCAACATCCCAATATCGTGCAGGTCATCGACTTTACGCACGACACAGCCTATGCCTACCTGGTTATGGAATATGTCGATGGCATGTCGCTGGCCGAGTTTTTGCACCGCGTGGACGGCCACTCACTTACCTTTGACGAGGCCGCGGCCATTGCCGATGCCCTGGGCCAGGCGCTCACCTTCGCCCATAGTAATGGCGTACTCCACCTGGACATTAAGCCCGCCAACGTGCTCATCGACCACTCGGGCAATGTAAAGCTCACCGACTTTGGCATGGCGCGACTGTCGTCCGCCGGTGGCTTTGGCGGCTCGCGCGGCGGCACCATCGGCTACATGCCGCCCGAGCAGCTCGATATCGAGACCGGCACGGTCGATGAGCGCGCCGATGTCTTCGCCCTTGCCTGCGTTATCTACGAGGGCCTGTGCGGCAGCGCTCCCTTTATGGCGGCCACGCCCGCCGACTCGCTCGACCGCATCATCGGCGGCGCCACCTATCCCAGCGAGCTGATACCACACTTTCCCCCGGGAGCCGAGAGCGCGCTCATGAGCGCGCTCTCCCCCATGCCGCAGGACCGCCCCAACAGCATCGAGGCATTTTGCGACCAGCTCCTTGCCGGTCTGGGCAGCGTGCGCGAAGGCCGTCGCAGCCTGGAGCAAATGGTTGGCGAGCTTTCGGATGACGAGCAGGAGCTCGACGATATCGAGCCGTCGCACTACGAGGACGACGCCATCGAGGTCGACCCCGCACTCGGCTGGGCGGGCACGCGCTGGAGCCATGCGCGCGACTACACCATGCGCACTATCTCGGCGCTAACATGCGGCACCTTTAGCTTTTTGCTGATGCAAACGGCCGGGGTCGCGGCGCTTCCCGGCCTGGTCATTGCGGCCATCGCGATCGGAGCGGCGGCCGGCCTGGCCCCCCAGATTGGCTCGGCCATCTCGGCTGTGGGCTTTTTGGTGCTCATGGCCAACGCCACCATGCAGGCGCAGGGCATCCTGTCGATGCTGCCCGTCGCGGTGATCTTTGCCGCCGCCATGTCCGGTTGGTGGATCGCCTGGGGTCGCACCGAGACTGCCGCGAGCGCCACGCTCACCTGTGCGCTCGCGCTTGGCTGTCTGACCGGCAATACCTTCCTGGCAGCTGGGGTCGCCGCCGGCGTCGCGTCATTTTGGCTCGGCCCGGCAAGCGCCGCCGCGGCAACGGGCATGGGCGCGCTTTTTGCCCGTCTGGCCACGGTCGCGCTTTCAGCCGGAGGCGTGCTGGGGCTCGGTAACGTTGCCGCAGCGCTGGGAGACCCGCTCCTTTGGGCTGCCTTTGTGCTGGTCGCGGCAACTGCCGCGGCGTCATCTGTGCTGCTCAATGTCCATGCCAAGCGTGCCAATCAGGGCTCAAACCTTGCCGCAATCGCCGCCATCGCTGTCACCGGCATCGGCTGCGCAGCGGCGTCCTGTCTTGCACACCATATGGAAATTGCCAGCCTTGCAGCCGCGGTCATCGCCAAGGCGGCGGTTGCGGGAACCCTATCCTCTATAATCGTTGGGATATGCCTATATTTGCTCGGATACCAAAGAACCTATACGGAGAGTGATCTTTCGTGAACTTCCTGAACATCTTCGAGGACCACGTGGCCGGCATCTTCGGTGCCACCCGTGCCCCGTTCTCCTTTAAGAAGCTTGCCAAGCAGGCCGCTCGCGACATGGAGGATCAGACTCTGGTGATTAACGGCGTCAACACGGCGCCGGCACTCTATACCATCCTTATCGCCGCCGACGACGATCCCATGCTCGCCCCGTTCTACCCCGAGCTTTCGCGCGAGGTCCGCGAGTTCGTGAAGGCGCAGGCCGAAAAGCGCCGCTATGTCTTTGTCGGCGAGCCCCTCGTGCGCTTTATGATCGATCCGCAGCTGCGCGCCGGCAAGTTCTCGGTCTTTGCCGAGAACGTCGATGCCCCCACGCTCGGCCGCCTGTACGAAGAAGAGCGCGC
>URYT01000156.1 GCA_900552185.1 uncultured Collinsella sp.
GCTGGCGTGACGGCGCATGCGAGCCAGCCGTGGAAGGGCGCGGATGCCGTCGCCGCCATGGCCGAGGTCGTGTGTTCGCTCCGTCGCGCGTTTGTGGCGCTGCCCGCGCACGATGAGCTGGGGTCTTCGACCATCACGTTTGGCCAAATCGAGGGCGGATATCGCCCCTATGTCGTGCCCGACCGCGCCAAGGTCTGGGTCGATATGCGCCTGACCCCGCCGACCGATACGGCCGCCGCGACGCGCATGGTAGAGCAGGCCATCGCCGTCGCCGAAGCCGCCGTTCCCGGCTGCCATGGCAGCTACACCGTGACGGGCGACCGCCCCGCCATCGAGCGCGACCCGAACTCTCCCCCTCTAGCAGCGCTCAAGCGTGCCGCCGATGACGTGACGGACGCGGACACGACCGTCGGCTTCTTTACCGGCTACACCGACACTGCCGTCATTGCCGGCAAGACGGGTAACCGTAGCTGCATGAGCTATGGCCCAGGCTCGCTCGCACTCGCCCACAAGCCCAACGAATATGTGCCCCACGCCGATATCGTTCGTTGTCAGCAGGTGCTAATCGCGCTCGCCGATAACGTGCTCTGGGACGCGAGCGGCCAAGTTGGGGCATAATAAGCCGCGAACAAACCGACTCGTGCGTTAGGACCGCCCATGAAAGCACTTCCGTTTCCCTGCATCCGCCCGGCTCAGGACCGCGTGCTCGAGGCGTTGCCCGCAATGGGCAGCATCCTGAGCGGCAACGATGCTCTGCGCGGAGCCATTGCCGATGGCCTGATGCTCAAGGACCCGGGTGCGGCGTATTACGTGTACGAATGCTCGGGCGAGCCGGGACGTGTGACGGGTGTCGTGGCGATCTGCCCGACGAGTGTACTTGCGGGTGGCAAGGGCGATGCCAGCGCTGACGTGGCCGCCGCCGCGCGCGCGATCGCCGAGCTCAAGGTGCAGCCGCGCCCCGTGTCGCTCGCCTACGAGGCCTCGCCCGTCATGGATATCATCCTGGGCGCCGCCAAAGAGGGCGCTTCACTCTATGCCGTCACCGACCCCGCCGGCATTACGCACCGCGTGTGGGAGGTCAAGCGCGAGGACGCCGTCGGGGCCATCCGCGCCATGCTCGACCAGGCGCCGGAGCCGGCACTGGCCGACGACCCTGCCTACGCTGTCGCACTAGTCGAGGCATCACAGCTCCTGGCCGACGATGCACGTGCCGCCGGCACCTACACGGGCAAAGAGCCGTTCAACTTTGCCGTAGCTGCGCTCTTCCCCGCCGCGCAGGTCAGCGGCGGCGCGGCGCAGGTTCCGACGGGTCTGCTCACGCACCAGGTCGCGCGGTTCTAGCAAGACCAGACCGTCCAGCACAAAAATCGGCAGCCCAACAAACAGGGGGCGGAGATGCAGCAGGTACATGCATCTCCGCCCCTTTTGCGTCGAGAAGTTATGCCGACGACCCGTGCCGCCGCGCTCGCGTTATCCGCGCTGCGGACCCGCAGTAGCCACGAGCGGTTCAAGCCCCAGCTCGCGCGCGTAGTCTTCCTGCGTAAAGACTTCGACCAGTTCAAACGTATCGGCCGCATCGTCAAACGCAAAATGCAGCACTGAGCAGTTGCCCGGCACGCGTTCGCGCTCGTCGGCCGCCGCGCCCCGCACGTGGTCCAAAAACTCCTTGATAGCCGAACCGTGGCTCACCGCGAGCACGCACTCGTGGTCCGGACGTCGCATAAGATCGGTTATCGTCGCCGCCATGCGCTCGCGCACCTGCATCTGGCCCTCGCCGCCAAACTGACGATAGAAATCTCGCCACGGGCGCTCGGGCATAAGCATCACGCGCTCGGCCTCAAAGTCGCCAAAGAACCACTCACGCAGACCGTCCAGGCGCTCGTACGCCAAGCCCGGCCACAGGTTGGCGATAGTCTGCTCGGTGCGATGAAGTGTGGAGGTGTAGGCATGATCGGGTTCAATGCCGCGCGCACGCAAGAACATGCCGGCACGCGCCGCCTGGTCGCATCCCAGCTGCGTGAGCGGCGAGTCACTCCAACCCTGAATAATGCGCTTAAGGTTGAATATTGTCTGCCCATGACGAACCAGATACAGGTCTTTATTCATAGGGGTCCTTTCGTTCGTTACCAATCAAGGAGCGAAAACGCACCGTCGCAATAGCCAAAATGAAGCACGGCACCGTTGTCGGGTAGCTCTCCCCTGCCAGTCACATACTCAAGAAACTCCTGGCAGGAAGAGCCGTGGGAGACTGCCAGCACACAGTCGTGCTGCGGCCTGGCCATGATGTGGGACAGCGCCGCGACCATGCGCGACTGGAGCTCGCCTTCAGACTCGCCACCAAAGGCCACCGGATAATCACCCCAGGGCTGCGGCGGCATCTCGCGATTTGATGTGCCCTCCAGCGAGCCCAAATGCCACTCGCGCAGGTCATCGACCAGCTCTATCGAGCGGCCCTCACCAGCAATTAGCTCAGCCGTACGCCGCGCCCGGCCCAACGGGGAGGAATACACACGGTCAAAGGCCACGCCGCGCGCCGCAAACGCCGCACGCGCCATCAGCGCCTGCTCGCGCCCGCGCGCCGTAAGCGGCGAATCGTGCCCGCCCTGCAAAATGTTCTGCACATTGAGCTCAGTCTGCCCATGCCGCACCAAATACAAATCTGCCACACACCCTCCCCTCGTACCACCACAAAGGGGACAGGCACCTTTGTGGTGGTTTACCGCCGGATCACACCGCGGTGACGCTCAACTACAGCAGCACGTCGGCAAGCGGACGCTTGGGTACGTGGTGCACCCGCGCCTCGTCGCGCCAATAATTGATGGAGCCGTCGGGGTTGGAATCGATCGCATCGATCACCTGCGTCTCGGCCGGAACGCCAAGCGCCATGATCAGCTTGAGCTCATACTTGTCGTTATCGAGCCCCATGGCATCGATCGCGTGGGGCGTAAAGGCCTTGAACATGCAGGCTGCCACCTCGGGCGTGGCGCTGCGGGCGACGAGCATCATCGTCTGCGCGGCAATGCCCGTGTCGACCTCGGTAATGGGAGCGGCGGGCTTGCCCGGAACGGCGCGCTCGGCAAGAATCGCGATGTAGCCGGTCGGGCGCTCACCCTCGGCAGGACCCGGCCAGTCCTTAAGCGCGCCGGCCCATGCAAGCTCGTCAAACACGCGAGCGCAGTCCTCTGCACCGCTTACCACATGAAAACGCAGACGCTGAGCATTGGCGCCGCAGGGAGCCAGGTGCGCCAGTTCCGCCAGCTCGAGCAAAAACTCGCGCGGCACGCGCATGGACTCGTCAAAACGGCGGCACGTACGGGCACGACGGACCAGCGCATCAAACGCTTCCAAGCCGAGCTTTTCGCAACCCTGCTTTGCCATCGACTCCGCGCTCGACGGCGCCGCGGGAACTGTTTCGTTCATAGGGACCCCCAATTTCGGGCAATTGTTCTTAGGAGAATCTAACCTAAAACCTAGGCAATTACATACAGCGGCGTAATGTTCTACAATTGTTGATTAATCCTCACTGGAGCGGGAACAAAAGTAACAATTCGGGAATGTGGGGCGGCAATTCGTCCTTCCCGCCCCATGCATCGGCGCCCTTGGGCGATACTTGTTGCAGCACTTTTGGCGTACGCCGCACGGAGAGCAATGAACGCGACGTGCACCGCACGGAAAGGAGACATTATGGGCATCTTTAAGAATGATGACCAAAAATCGAGCCAGTTTGGATTTGACGAGAAAAGCATGGCAGGCAAGGCCGTCAAGGCCGTGCGCTGGATTTACGCCATCACGGGCGTCTTGGCGCTCGTCGCCGGCATCGCACTGCTGTTTGCGCCTGCCAAGTCCCTCGTCTTCCTAACGACCGTCTTGGGCTTCTACTTTGTGATCACGGCCGCGATCAGGCTGTTTACCGCTGTTTTCGAGCCACTGCTGCCCACCGGCTGGCGCGTGACGAGCATCATCTCCAACCTACTCATTATCTTGGGCGGCGTCATAATCCTGCGCAACCAGGCCTTCTCGACCGCGACGCTCACCACGATGGTGGTTATCGTGGCCGGCTTTGGCTGGATCGTCGAAGGTGTCATGTCCATTCTGGAGTCCGAGCTTTCGTCCAACCGTGCCCTCGCCATCCTGAGCGGCGCGCTCTCCATCATCGCCGGCATGTTCGTGTTTATCTATCCGCTGTGGTCGGCCAAGATGCTCGTCATCTTTAGCGGCGCCGCACTGCTGGTGTTTGGCGTAACGCTGATTGTTCGCGCTATTCAATTTGGCAAACTGGTGCACTAGATGCCGCGAACGCTCTTTATTGATGCAGACGCCTGCCCGGTCACGCGC
>URYT01000157.1 GCA_900552185.1 uncultured Collinsella sp.
CCAGCCTCAATGCCCGCGACGGACGCAACGCAAATGCCGCCCTGCTCGTTAACGTCACGCCTGAGGACCTTCCCAACGATGACCCGCTCGCCGGCATCGAGCTCCAGCGTGCCTGCGAGGCGGCCGCCTATCGCCTGGGCGGTTCCAACTGGAACGCACCGGCACAACTCGTCGGAGATTTCCTCGCAGAACGCGCCAGCAAGGCGCCCGGAAAGGTAAAGCCCACCTATCCGCTCGGTGTGACCTGGACGGCAATTGACGAAGCCCTGCCGCAGCATATCGTCGAGTCGCTCCGCCTGGGACTTCCCCTACTCGGAAAAAAGCTACGAGGCTACGACCGTCCCGATGCCGTTCTTACCGGCGTGGAGACTCGTTCGAGCTCACCTGTCACTGTCACCCGAGACCGAACGTGCCATGCCGTGTCGACCCCGGGCCTCTACCCTTGTGGTGAGGGAGCTGGATATGCTGGCGGCATCATGAGCGCGGCCACCGACGGCATCCGTTGTGCCGAAGCCCTGATCGCAGACCTCTAGCGCACGAATTCCAGCGCGCAAAAGACACAGGCCCCGAGCTCCACAGGGAACTCGGGGCCTGTTCGCTATTTCTTAAACCGTGCACCCTGGCGTTTTCTGCCCGATGCGAACGTGGAACCCTTGCGAGCCTGCGAACGCAAACGCTCGATCGTTTCGTCCTCAGATGCGCCCTCAAGCATCGCCCGAATCTGAACGACGGCATCGCGCAGACGCGCCGCCTCCTCAAAGTCCATGGCGGCGGAAGCGTTACGCATGTCTTCCTCCATGGTCTCGACGATCCGCACGAGCTCGTCATGCGGTAGCCCTTCTAGCTGCTCGGCAAGCGTCTGCTCGGGTGCCGCCGTCTCCGGCGCGGCGCCCTCGCCGTTTTCGCCGGGTGTATAGAACGCACCGTGACCCAGCGAATCGCCTCTCGAGCGTCCCTTCGAGCCCACAGTCTTTTCGGCCTCGGCAATAAAGCTCGAAATGTCGTTAATGGCCTTGCGGACCGTCTTGGGCACAATGCCATGCTCTTCGTTATATGCCATCTGAATCTCGCGACGGCGCTGCGTCTCCTCGATGGCTTCTTTCATCGAATCGGTCACAACGTCTGCATACATGATGACCTCGCCGTCGGCATTACGGGCCGCACGGCCAATCGTCTGAATCAACGAACGGCGGTTGCGCAAGAAGCCTTCCTTGTCAGCGTCGAGAATTGCCACCAGCGAGACCTCGGGAAGGTCTAGACCCTCGCGGAGCAGGTTGATGCCAACGAGAACATCGATCTTTCCCTCGCGCAGCGTTCGCAGGATCTCGACACGGTCCATCGTCGCTGTGTCGGAGTGCATGTAATTGACCTTAATGCCGGCATCAAGCAGATGGTCGGTCAGGTCCTCGGCCATGCGCTTGGTGAGCGTGGTCACCAGCACGCGCTCCTTGCGCACCACGCGCTCGCGAATCTCGTCCTCAAGATCGTCAATCTGACCGCGAACCGGACGCACATCGATCTTGGGGTCGAGCAGGCCGGTCGGACGAATAATCTGCTCAACGTCGTTCTGGCTAACCCGCAGCTCATAGTCGCCCGGCGTGGCCGAAACGTAGATGAACTGGGGAATCCTCGCCTCAAACTCATCGAAACGAAGCGGGCGGTTATCGAGTGCCGAAGGCAGACGAAAACCATGCTCCACCAGCGTCACCTTACGCGAGCGGTCGCCTTCGTGCATGCCGCGGATCTGCGGCACCGTCACATGGCTCTCGTCGATGATGCAGAGCATATCCTTAGGAAAGTAATCGATCAGGGTAAACGGCGGCTCGCCCGGTTTTCGGCCGTCCAGATGACGCGAGTAGTTCTCGATACCGTTACAGAAACCCATGGTCTCGAGCATCTCGAGATCATAGTCGGTGCGCTGCTGCAGACGCTGCGCCTCGAGCAGCTTATCAGTCGCCTTGAGCTCGGCCACACGCTTCTCGCACTCTTCGCTGATTGATTTCAGAGCCGCTTTGACCTTAGGCTTCTCAGTCACGTAGTGCGAGGCCGGCCACACGGGAATGGCCTCGTACTCACGCAGCATCTCGCCGGTGACCTCGTCGATCTCGGCAATCAGCTCGACCTCGTCGCCAAAGAACTCAAACCGCAACGGATGCTCGGCATAAGGCGGATACACGTCGACAACATCGCCGCGCACGCGGAACGTGCCGCGTGCAAGGTCATAGTCATTGCGATCATATTGAATGTCGATAAGTGCATGGATAAAGTCATCGCGCTCGAGCGGCACCTTCTTGTCGACGTTTGGAGCCAGACCCGCATAGTCCTCGGGGGAGCCAATGCCATAGATACACGAGACCGATGCGACGACGATCACATCGCGTCGAGATAGCAGCGATGCCGTCGCCTGATGGCGCAGCATCTCGACCTCTTCGTTAATCGAGGAGTCTTTCTCGATATACGTATCACTCTGCGGTACATATGCCTCGGGCTGATAGTAATCGTAGTACGACACAAAATAGACCACGGCGTTGTTAGGGAAGAATTCCTTGAGCTCGCTCGCGAGCTGAGCGGCAAGCGTTTTATTGGGAGCCATGACCAGCGTCGGCTTCCCCAGGGCCTCAATAGTCTTAGCCATCGTGAAGGTCTTGCCCGAACCAGTCACGCCCAGCAAAACCTGATAGCGATCTCCGTCCCTCACACCCTGCACAAGCGACTCAATGGCCTTAGGCTGGGAACCGGCGGGCTCGTATGGAGACACGACCTTAAACGGCACCTCAGAGCCCTCAACGCCAAAACGTTTGAGCTCTCCTCCAACACGCTCAACTTCAAATTCCGCCATGGATACTCCTAACTCATATATCTGCAGTATACGCAGGCGGCAGGCATAGTCCTATACGAACCGATCGGGATAGAGGGTCTTGTAGCGAACCCAGGCATTATTGACACGAATCAGATACGCCTGCGTCTCGGGAAAGGTGATTGCATTATGAAGCGACGTGCTCTGCTGCGCCCATCCGTCGACATTGCCCATGCCGGCGTTATAGGCAGCAATGGCACTGTCAGTCGACCCGTTAAAATACGTCAGAAGATACGAAAGATACGCACAGCCAAACTCGATGTTCGTAGCGGGATCGTTAAGGTCGCCGGCTGAATACTCGCTGCCATCGACAAGATCCTTGGCAATCATATCCTGGGCAGTCTCGGGCATCAGCTGCATCAATCCCTGTGCGCCTTGATTCGACTCAGCCTCGGGATCCCAATTCGATTCCGACTTTATGACAGCACATACCAGATACGGATCAAGATTGTGCGAAATGCTCGATTGCTTTACGTACGCCTCGTAGTCAATTGGATACAAAGGCTTAAAGAAGGCGGCAGGGGCATACGAGTAGACGAGCGAAATAAGGCCGAAGACGAACACGACGGCAAGTGGCGCCACGCGATACCACGTAAAGAAACGTGTCTTAGGCATCGGCCTCATCCCTATCCACTACATCCCCGAAGCCATGGCGCGCAAGCCATGCGTCCAGTTGTTCAAAGAGCGAGTTATCGCCTGCCGCATTATCGATTACCGTCGTAGCGAGATTGCAAAGCGAAGCCTCATCAGGTTGGCATGCAGAGCGCGCATCAAAATCAGAAGACTCCATACCACGATGAATGGCACGCTCGCGACGAACTGCTAAAGGAGCGCTGATAACCAGAATTTCATCAGCCAGGCCAAAAGCATCCTCAAAACCAGTCGGGGCAGAAACCTCGACAACCGCAAAGGGGTAACGGGGGGACGAAACCGTGCAGCAAACCGGATCAAGAATCCTCAGTGACAGCTGTTCGATGAGAACCGGATGAACGATGCCATTGAGCCGCACAACTGTATCAGGAGAGGCGAAAGCTCGAGCAGCGAGGACATTGCGGCGAATGCCGCCCTCCCCGTCCAGAATGTCCCAACCGAATTCTTCCGCGAGAGCATTGACGATATCGGAGCCTGGCACATACAGCGATTTGGCAAGCTCATCCAGATCGATAAGCATGGCGCCATGAGATTCGAGATAGCGGCAGGCAGTCGACTTACCCGAAGCAATATTGCCCAAGACAAAAACGGTAAACATCAAGTCCTCCCTAACGCCAATGGGAGTTATTATCGCGCAAATACAAAAGAAGGACTCAAAATACAGCCAAACAGTAAGACAAGCTAAACGAAGGCGAGTTCTTGTATTACAGCTCTCTATTAATCGCAAAAAAGGGGGAGGCCGCGAGGCCTCCCCCTTCTCC
>URYT01000158.1 GCA_900552185.1 uncultured Collinsella sp.
GGCCAATCGCGCACGCTTTCGCCAATGCGCGTCCACGGCACCTGAAACACCGTGCCCATGCTCACGCGGGCCGAGCGACGGTACAGCGGGTCGCAGCACGTCGGACTGACCAAAATACCGTCGACATTGAGCGCGGCGGCCGAGCGGAAAATCGCACCCACGTTCGTGTGGTCGACAATACCCTCGAGCACGCATACGCGCACCGGGCGCTCCCCCGCCGCCTCAACGACGCCACCCAAGAACTCATCAACCGGAATCTGCCGCGGGCGACGAAACGCCGCGAGCGCACCGCGCGTCACGTTAAAGCCCGTCAGCTGCTCCATGAGTTCCATGGAAGCCACGAACACAGGAACCGGACCTGCGCCCTCGCGCACAACCAGGCGCTCAAACAGCGGCATCATCTGGTCGAGCCAGCGTTCGCCCAAAAGAAAGCTCACCGGCTCATATCCGGCGCGAACCGCGCGCTCGATAACCTTGGCACTCTCGGCGATAAAGATGCCCTTTTGCGGCTCTAGCACGCAGCGCAGTTCACGCTCGGTCAGTCGCACGTAGGCATCGAGCCGCTCGTCCTCGAGCGAATCAATTCGCAGAACCTCAACGGCATCAGTCATAGCAGCCTGCCCGCACCCTTCTTTACAGCACATCTATACCAAACGAGGCGACGCTAAGCGCCGCCCCATACATTCAATCAACCCGATAATACCGTTCACGCCAGGCGATTTACGCCTCAACGCGACGATACGTCACGAACTCATAATCGACACCCTCGTCGCCCTCGCCCGAGACAATCGTGACAACACCGCCACGCCGCGCAATCTCCCACGCGGGATCGGCGTCCAAGTCGGGAAAGTACGTGTCCACGGCATGGGTGCAATGGTCGTGCGTGACCTCGGCCTCGGCGCAATACGGCAAAAACTGCCGATACACCTCGCCGCCACCAATCACCCAGGCAACGGGCTCATCGGAAACCGCGGCGAGCGCCTCGTCGATACTATGCACCACGTCGACGCCCTCGGGGGCAAAGCTCTCGTCGCGGGTAAGCACGATATTGCGGCGGTTCTTGAGCGGACGCCCACCGGGAAAACTCAGCAGGGTCTTGCGTCCCATAATGACCGGGCACCCCTTGGTACACGCCACAAAATGGCGCATATCGGCGCGATTGGACACGACCATGTCGCCCTCGCAACCAATGCCCCAGTCATCGCACACGGCGACAATAGCAGAAAGCTTACACGTCATGCGCGTCACCTACACCGCAATGGGGATGTTCTTAACCTGCGGGCCGTGCTCATAGCCCTCAACGATCAGATCATCGGTCGTAAACGCATAGAAATCATGCACATCGGGGTTGAGCGTTACCTTGGGAGCCGCAAACTGCGGACGCTCGATAAGCTCGCGGACGATATCGACATGACGGTCGTAGATATGGGCGTCGGCGATCACGTGCAGCAGCTCGCCGGGAATCATATCGACGGACTGCGCGACCATCATCAGCAAAATGGCATACTGGCACACGTTCCAGTTGTTCGCGGCCAAAATGTCCTGGCTGCGCTGATTGAGAATCATGTTGAGTGTGGGCTTATCGTCCTGCGGGCGCTGCGTGACGTTATAGGTCACGCTGTACGCGCACGGATACAGGTGCATCTCGGACAGGTCGCTAAACACATACGTGTTGGTCATGATGCGGCGACTGTACGGTGTGTGCTTAAGATCGTACAGCACTCGGTCCATCTGGTCGAAATCGCCCTCGGCATAATGGCTCTTCTGGCCAATCTGGTACCCGTAGGCCTTGCCGATGGAACCAGTCTCGTCGGCCCACTCATCCCAAATATGGCTGTTGAGGTCATGGACGTTATTAGACTTCTTTTGATAGATCCACAGGATCTCGTCCATCGCAGACTTAAGAGCCGTGCGACGCAGCGTAAGCGCAGGGAACTCCTCGCGCAGGTCGTAGCGCGCCGTGACGCCAAAGTTTTTAATGGTATAGGCAGGGGTGCCGTCCTCCCACACCGGGCGGACCTTTTGGCCCTCGGTGGTGGTGCCATGGTCCAAGATATCGCGGCACATGGCTACAAACTGTTGATCAGCTTTGCTCATTGACCCTCCTGTCAGTCGCCTACAAGCGAGATTCATTGTAGCCCAGGCGCACGCGGCCCCACAGCCCAAACATAAGCCCTCATTTTCTGACATATGCCAGAAATTCATTGCGCAAATCTGCACGTTCGCTATTCTATTGTTGACATATGTCAGATAAGGAGTGCGCATGGCAGGAAGACGCGAAAAACTGCGCCACGTCGGGATCATCCCCGAATATCGCGGTTTTACCCCCGATGGCCTGGCGAGCGGCGATGCCATCGATATGACAGTCGACGAGCTCGAGGTGCTGCGCCTGTGCGACTTGGAAGGCCTTAACCAAGAGGCAGTCGCCCAACACATGGGCATTGCCCGCACCACGGTGGCGGCAATCTGCAGCCGCGCGCATCGCAAGGTGGCAAACGCGTTGGTCAATGGACGGGCGATTGTCATCGAGGGCGGCAATATCGCATACTCCCCCATCACCACGACAACGGCCGCATGGCCAGCAAAGGAGGTCGACACCATGAGGGTGGCAACCACGTACGACAACGGCAACATCTTTATGCACTTTGGCCGCAGCGAACAGTTCAAGATCTACGACATCCAGGACGGCAAGGTGCTCAACGAGCAGGTCGTAGGCACCGGCGGCACCGGCCACGGCGCCCTGGCGGGCCTGCTCGCCAACGGCGACGTGGACACGCTCATCTGCGGCGGCATCGGCGGCGGCGCCATCAACGCGCTTACCCAGGCCGGCATTAAGGTCTATGCAGGCGCCCAGGGTAACTGCGACGCATGCGTCGAGGCGCTCATTGCCGGCACGCTCGCGCAGACCGGCGAGGCCACCTGCGACTGCCATGGCCACGACCACGAGCACATCCATGAGCACGGCGGATCCTGCGGTTGCCACGGCCATCACGAGAACGAGGGTCACGAGGGCTGCAGCTGCCACTAACAGCTGGCAATCGATGCCATCACGCGTCTGCTCACACAACATATAACGCACCAACGACGAAGGCCGCCTGGAATACCATCCAGGCGGCCTTCGCCATACACGACTCTACCAGTCGTTACCTCTTATTGCGCATCTGCGCTTCCATCTGGCGCAGCAGATCCATATCGGACTTAGGACCGCCCGTCCCAAGTCCGCCCATGCCGCCCAGGCCCATGGCATCCAGACCGGGAATATTGGGCATGCGCATCTTTTTGCCCTTCTTACCCTTCTTGCCCTTCTTGCCGCCGGCCTGCGCCTGATTGGCCATCGAGCGCATGCGGCCCATCATCTTATTCATCTCGCCCCACTGCTTCATAAGGCTATTGACCTCAGTGGGGGTCACGCCAGCGCCCTTGGCGATGCGGGCGCGACGCTGACCGTTGATGATGGAGGGACGAAGGCGCTCCTCCTTGGTCATCGACATGATGATGGCCTCGTTCTTGTCGAAGATGCCTTCGTCCAGGTTGCCACCCATCTGGTTGAGCGCACGCTGGCCACCGGGGAGCATGCCCAGAATGCCCTTCATGCCGCCCATCTTCTTGACGGCCTTCATCTGGTCGAGCATGTCGTTCATGGTAAAGCCCTCGCGCAGCATGCGCTCGGCGGCCTCGAGCTGCTCGGCATCGGCGGCCTCCTGGGCCTTCTCGATGATGCCGATGACATCGCCCATGCCGAGGATACGTTTGGCCATGCGCTCGGGATTGAAGACCTCAAGGGAATCGGGCTTCTCACCCATGGAGACGAACTTGATGGGCTTACCCGTGACCTCGCGGACGGACAGCGCGCCGCCACCGCGGGCGTCGCCGTCGAGCTTGGAGATGATCACACCGTCGAAGTCGGTGCGCTCGGCGAAGGTGGACACCACGTTGACGATATCCTGACCGGTCATCGCGTCGACGACCATGAGGACCTGATCGGGCTTGACGGCCTTCTTGATGTCGACGGCCTCCTGCATCATCTGCTCATCGATCTGCAAACGACCGGCGGTGTCGACGATGACCACGTCGCGCATGTTGTCGACTGCCTCGCGGATGGATGCGCGGGCGATATCGACCGGATGCGCGCCATCGCCGCGGAACACCGGCACGCCGATCTCGCCGCCGAGGGTGGCGAGCTGATCGGCAGCGGCGGG
>URYT01000159.1 GCA_900552185.1 uncultured Collinsella sp.
GGCGCAGCAGCCACTGGTGGCGTTGGTACTGGAGCCGCCGCTTCGTTGATCGGTGTTGTAGAAACCGCTGCCCTCAAATTTAATGCCGCTGGCCGAGAACGTCTTGGCCGCCGGGGCACCGCAGCTGGGGCACACGACCTCGGGAGTCTCGGACATGGGATGCTCAACCTCAAACACGTTGCCGCAGCTCGAGCACTTGTATTCGTAGCGCGCCATAATACTTCCTTTTCAGCACAAAGCGGGCAGATTACTCTGCCCGCATAAATTCAAACGTCTGTAACTGTACCCTATATCGGGGGTTTTATCACGCTTCACCCCAGAATCTATGGTTGTTGCGCAGGAGCTGTGCGGTTTTGTTCTCGGCGGCTGCAATGTCCGCCTCGTCAGCCTGCCAGGTCCAGTTGCCCGTGGCCACGCCCGGAACGTTCATGCGCGCGTCGTCGCCAAGCCCCAGGACATCCTGCAGTGGCATCATCACCAGGGGAGCGTCGCTTGCCAGCGCGTCGCTCATCAGCTTGGCCGCCACCTCAACACCGATCGGTTCATCGCCGCCCGCAAAGGTACGGGTGCACCAACCGGCCAGCGTCGACGTATCGTGCGTCGAGGTGTACAGAATCTTGCCGGGCGTGGGATGCACACCGCAACGAACGTCGTAGTCGCTAAACTCCAGCACGTCCATGCCGGGGAAACCGCAGGTCGATGCCATGGCACGAACACCGGGCGTCAGATAGCCCAAGTCCTCAGCGATAAAGTTGAGCGGACCCAGTTCGCCATAGGCGGTCTGGAACAGGTCCTTGCCCGGGCCCGCCAGCCAGCGGCCGTCGGCGCATGCCTTGCCCGCGGGAATGCTGTAATAGCTGTGGAATCCCAGGAAGTGATCCAGACGCACGCGGTCGTAGAGCGAGAACGCGCGGCGCAGGCGATCCATCCACCAACTATAGCCGTTCTGCTTCATGTGGTCCCAGCGGAACGTCGGGTTGCCCCACATCTGGCCCTCGGGCGCAAAGTTGTCGGGCGGCGCGCCGGAAATCTCAATCGCCTTGCCGGTATCGGACAGCCAGAAGTTCTCGGGTTCGCTCCACGCGTCTGCCGAATCGTCGGACACGTACATAGGAATATCGCCGATGACCTCGATGCCCTTCTTGTGCGCATAGTTCATGAGCTCACACCAAGCGAGGTCAAAGCGGTACTGCATGTACGCCTGAAGCTCGGCCTCGTTGTGGAAGCGCTTGTCGTCGATTAGATGCTCGTTGTAGCGAGCGACATCTGCCGGCCAATTGTGGCGAGACTCGCCCTCAAAGTACTTTTTGACGGCCATGTAGACGCAGTACTTCTCGAGCCAATCGGCATTGCGATGTTTAAACGCGGTGTACAGCGGATCGGCATCCTCGCCTCCGCGGGCCTTCCAGGTCTCAAAGTCGGCTGCCAGCTCCTCGTGGCTTTCGGGCAGCAGGTCGATATTGCCTGCAAAGGCCGAAGGACCGGCGTAAGGGGAGCGGAAGAAGTCCGTGGGGTTGACGGGGAGAACCTGCCAGTAGCGCATGCCCATGGCGGCCAGATGGTCGATAAAACGACGCGTGGGCGCGCCGATCGTACCGGGCTCGCCGTCGTCGGTCGGCACTGATGTGATATGGCATACAACACCCGCACCGCGATCGAGCGGCTCCTGCAGGCGCTGCTCGGCGTGGTGATAGATGATCGACGACCCCAGCGGATACAGATCGAGCGTGACCGTACCGTTATGAATCTCACACTCGTGACCGCTGATCACGTCACTCGCACATTCGCCGAGCGCCGGAATCGTCACGCGATGAGAATTGCGCAGGCTGCGGTTGATGATGACGGTCGCGGACTCGCCATCCTTGCCCGTGCGGTTGTATGCTAGCACCTCATCATTGAGCGCGAAGGCCTTGATTTCACCGTCGATCATAAATGGCAGCGCGCGGCGCACGGCCGAGGCATTCTTGACGATCGCGAACGTATCGAAGTCGTGCAGGTCTTCCTTGGTCGGCATGGTGCGGCGATTGCCCGGATCGGTGAGACCCTCCAAACCGTACTCGTCACCGTAATAGATTGAGGGAACGCCCGGGAAGGTCATCTGCATGAGCGTCGCGAGCCAAAAACGGCTCTTGGCCAGGCCCATCGCGTTCTCGTCCAGACGCCATTTGCTGCGCTCGCACTCGGGCAGCTGCGACTCGTCAGGGCCGCCGCCGAGCACCGAGATAATGCGCGGACGGTCGTGGCTCGAAAGCAGATTAAGTGCGCAAGATAGGGCCTCACGCGGATAATTCTCGCGCAGGGTTTCGATATCCTCGGCTGCCTGGTAGGCATTTTTGTAGCCCATCAAAAAGCCGATGACCATGTCGCGGAAGGGGTAATCCATGGCCGAGTCGAGCTCGGAGCCTTGCAGATAGCGACGCAGATGGCCGTAGCTGATCTTGTTGGAGGCGTCTTCCCATACCTCGCCGAGCAGCAGCGCGTCGGGCTTTTCGGCAAGTACGGCCTTCTTGATCTCGGTCAGGAAATCGTCCGAAAGCTCGTCGGCCACATCCAGGCGCCAGCCGTGAGCGCCGGCACGCAGCCATTTACGAATGACGCCGTCCTTGCCCAGGAGCCGCTCGCGTACCAGTTCGGAGCTCTCATTGATGGCGGGCATATTGCCCACGCCCCACCAACAGTCGTACGAGCCATCCTCGTGGAAATAAAACGCATCGCGCCACGGCGAATCCTCGCTCTGCCACGCGCCCACTCCGGGGTAGTTGCCGTAGCGGTTGAAGTAGATCGAGTCGTCGCCCGTGTGGTTGAACACACCGTCCAGAATGATGGAAATGCCAAGCTTCTCGGCCGCCTCGCACAGCTCGGTAAAGTCTTGCTCGGTGCCCAGAATCGGATCGATCTTGGTGTAATCGGCGGTGTCGTAGCGGTGGTTGCTCGCGGCTTCGAAAATGGGGTTGAGGTAGATGGCTGTAAAGCCCAGCTCAGCGATGCGAGGCAGGTCTTCCTGGATACCCTTGAGCGATCCGCCATAAAAGTCCCAGGTCTTGATGGAGCCGTCCTCGGCGCGCTCGTACACAGGCGGCTCGTTCCAGTCCTCGACCATCCGGCGCTGGATTCCGTTGCGCGGTTTTTCGACCTCGGCCAGCGTGCGCTCACGCCAGTGTTCGTCGCGGGCATAACGATCGGGGAAGATCTGGTAGACCATACCGCGCTCGTACCATGTGGGACGGTTCTCACGGTGTTTGTAGACGGTGACCTGGAATGACGGCACCTCGGCGTAGTCGTAGGTTACGCCCTCGCCGCCGGTGCGGCCCTGCGGTGCTCCCAAGCGGACCTCGGGCTGGCCCTCGATATTGCAGATAAAGCTGTACCAGATAAGACAGGGTTCGGTGCACTCAAGCTCTACAGTAAATATGCCGTCGCCCTCATGTGTCATGGGATACCGAGACTCACCGATTTCATCGACCCAGGTGCGCAGCGTAAGCGTTGCCTGGTTGGGGTCGGCATCCTCCAGAATCACAGAGAGCGAAAGGGTAGTTCCTGTGGTCACAGCGCCAAACGGAGTGCGAAACTGCGGCAGACGGCTGTTGTGTATCAATCTCATAATACGGTCCAGTTCAATAGAATCACGGCCTGCGGGCCATGGACTTTACGCACAAGATGTAAGTATATCTGTTGTACACAGGCTGTATAAACAACATCCGTTTACCATCGGCGAACGGTTGTCCTAGAAAATCGTTTTACCATCCAAATTATCGCGATATCCGAAATAGCCTAGACTGATACTATTTTTAGCCAAACAAAAGTACTTCGGTTTACTACGACGAATTGAATGATCTTAACCACGGTCATTTTGGTGATATTAAAACCGCAGGTAGAAGCGTTGCCAATTTTTTAGATTACTCGCTGTGGTCGGCCGTAGCCATTTTGTCGTAGTAAACCGGCCCTTTTTTTAATGCTGAAGTTCAACCAAGAAGAGGGCGCCTGGTTGGGGCGCCCTCTTTTGCGTTGAGGATTAAGTTTTAATCGTCCGGATTAGCGGCGCTTGCGGGTGGCCGTTGCCTTGCGGACGGAAGTCTTCTTGGTCGGGGTCTTTTCCTCGGCTGGAGCGGCGGGGGAGACCGGGGTCTCCTTGGCGGGCTCGGTCTTGGCCTTTACCTTGGCCTTGGGCTCCTCTTTGACGGCAGCGGGCT
>URYT01000160.1 GCA_900552185.1 uncultured Collinsella sp.
CTCGTGACGGTCCAGGATCTGGGCGAGCACGAGCTTGGTGCCCACGCCGTCGGTACCGCTAATCAGAATCGGGTCTTCCATATCCTTAAGCGCGGCGGCCGAGAATAAGCCACCAAAGCCACCGATACCGCCGATAACCTCGGGGCGATTGGTGTCCTTGACCATCTGCTTAATAGCGTCGACGGCGCGGCCGCCCTCAGCGGTATCGACGCCGGCATCCTCATACGTCACATGCTTGCTGTCGCTCATCTGAGCCTTCCTCTCCCACTACCGTCCGCCGCGCGGGCGCCAAACGGTGCTCATAGTTGCGTTCATTTCGGCGTGTGCCATAACAGCACACGCCGTCATATCAACAAAGCAGCAGGTAAAACCTACCAGAATAAACCTGTCCCTACATGGCAGGCTTTAGGCCTCGCCGTGCTCCTCTTCCCAGCTGCGGTCGTCGTATTTCTCGACCACGGCGTCGTCGTCAAAGTGCAGCGGCTTATCCAGGTTGCGGGGCTTAAAGCCCTCCATAAACTTATCGCGGCCAAAGCTCTCGGGAATCGCCACGGGGTAGCGGCCGGTAAAGCACGCATCGCAGTAGCCGCCCTTGGGCATGACCTTCAGCAGGCCCTCGACCGAAAGGAAAGCCAGCGAATCGGCGCCGATGTACTCGCAAATCTCGTCGACCGTCTTGTTGGCGCTGATAAGCTGCGACTGCACATCGGTATCGATGCCGTAGAAGCACGGCCAGATGACCTCGGGCGAGTTGATGCGGATGTGAATCTCCTTGGCACCAGCGTTGCGCAGCATCTTGACGAGCTGCACCATGGTGGTGCCGCGCACGATGGAGTCGTCGATGACGACCAGGCGCTTGCCCTCGATGTTGTCGCGCAGCGGGTTGAGTTTCATACGCACGCCCATGGCGCGCAACTCCTGCGTAGGCTCGATAAACGTACGGCCCACGTAGCGGTTCTTGATGAGGCCCTCGCCAAAGGGAATACCGCTCTCGTGCGAATACCCCTCCGCGGGCGGCAGGCCGGAGTCGGGCACGCCGATGACCAGGTCGGCCTCGACGGGCTCCTCGTGTGCCAGCTGACGGCCCATGTCGTAACGGCAGGCATAGACGCTCTTGCCGTTCATGATGGAGTCGGGACGGGCGAAGTAGACCTGCTCAAAGATGCAGTTGGCGGGCTCTTCGGCTGCAGGCACGCCCTGCTCGGATACCAGACCCTCGGCGCTGATGCGCAAGATCTCGCCGGGACGGACGTCACGGACGTACTCGGCACCCACGATGTCGAGTGCGCAGGTCTCGGAAGCAACGACCCAGCCGCCGGCGCGCGTGACACGGACGGCGGAGTCGACCGTAGCGGCGCCGTCCTGCGACGGCAGCTGCGAAACGGATGCGGCATCGGCCTGGTCCAGACCCTCGTCTACCAGCTTGCCCAGCACGAGCGGGCGAATGCCGTGCGGATCGCGGAAAGCGTAGAGCGCCTGCTCGTTGATGAGCGTCATGGCGTAGCCGCCGCGCACGAGCTCCATGGTCTTGCGAATGCCCTCACGCAGATGGCCCGTACGCTGAGTAAAGTAGCCGATAAGCTTAGTCGCGACCTCGGAATCCGAATTGGAGAGGAACGGCACGCCCAGCTCGATCAGTTGACGGCGCAACTCGTCGGTGTTGACCAGAGTGCCGTTGTGAGCAAGCGCGATAATGACGCTGTTGATGGTGGAAAGATGCGGCTGCGAGGCTTCCCAGCTCTTGGCGCCGGCGGTGCCATAGCGCACGTGGCCCACGGCCAGCTGGCCGGAGAGCGTCGACAGGTCGGCGTTGGAGAACACGCGATCGAGCAGTCCCAGGTCTTTGCGAACCATAACCGTGCCGCCATCACCCACGGCGATTCCCGCCGATTCCTGGCCGCGATGCTGCAGCGCGCGCAGACCAAAGTACGTCAGTCGAGCCACATCGCGATCGGGTGCCCACACACCAAAAATGCCGCATTCCTCATGCAGCTGGTCGGAGTCCGGATCATACGTCGACATGGTCTTCACCTGTCCCGCGGCACGCTCGGCCGCGCGGATGGTTTCTTGAGACATGGCATCCCCTCAGAGCCTCGTTATTTGGCGTTACCTGCCCTATTATACGCACGGCAAGACAAGCACTCCCGCGCATGAACAGCGCTTTTTAAAAGCCCACCGAGCTTATAATCCGTTTTGCAGCCAAACATTTTATTGGGCAACCGCCTCGGGGCCGACGATCCCGCATACTTCCGTTGCGACGTGTCTCGCCCGCCGTTGGGGCTTGCATTGTTGCAATTGGGACGTTCGTCCTGTCTTTTGGCAGGTCGGCGGCGTATCCTTGTACCTACAGCAAAACGAGAAAGGTTATGTATGGATCGAAACGAACTCGACCCCAGCGTCCCCAGCGCCACGGAGGTCAAGAAGATCCCCCTCATCATTAAGGTGTACGCCGTCCTGTGCATCCTGTCCGGCGTGGGCACGCTCCCTTCGGTCGGCGCCTTTATGTGGCAGGTCATCACCGCGCTCATCAACGGCAACGCCGCCGCCAAGCTCGGCGACAACACGCTCGTCGCGGTCGGCCTTATCGTCGCCGGCATCATGCTCTCTGCGGCAAGCGCCGTCATCCTGATCATCTTTGGCCTGGACCTTATCAAGAACCAGCGTCGCAATGCCGCCCGTCTGTCCTATATCCTTATCGCGTTTACCGTCGTCGAGCTTTTGGTTGACGTGATGCTCCAGGGCATCGGGCCCTTCTTGCTGCGCCCTGCCATCCAGCTCGGCATCCTCGTCGCACTTTCGGCCACCGTCGACCCCACGCTGCGCCAGGAGCGCGAGCTGCAGCGCCGCCTGCAGGAGATGCTCGACCGCGACGCCGCCGCCGAGGGCATGCTCGGGCGCGATGAAACCGGCGAAGGCTACATCAAGCTCAACTACTTCAACCTGTTCTGGGTATTCTTTGTCTGCTGCATACTCGGCCTGGTCCTGGAGGATATCTGGCATATGACCGTCAACGATCCGGGTGTCTACCAGGACCGCGCCGGTATGCTGTTTGGCCCCTTCAGCCCCATCTACGGCTTTGGTGCCGTGCTCATGACCATGGTGCTCAACCGCTTCTATAAAAAGAACCCCATCATCATTTTCCTGGTGAGCGCCCTGCTCGGCGCCAGCTTTGAGGTGTTCGTGGGCTGGTTTATGCAGACCGCGTTTGGCGTGGTCTCGTGGAGCTACTCGCACATAACGCTGTTCGGTATGCCCGACCCGCTCGTGGTCCTCACGGGCGGACGCACCTGCACGGGCTTCGTCTGTCTGTGGGGCCTGGGCGGCCTCATCTGGATCAAGCTGCTGCTGCCGAGGCTGCTCAAGCTCATCAATATGATTCCCTGGAAGAGCCGCTACTCGGCTACCGTCATCTTCACCATCATTATGCTGGTCGATGGCGTTATGACGCTGCAGTCGCTCGATTATTGGTATCAGCGCGTCAACGGCACGGAACCGGATATTCCCGTTGCGCAGTTCTACGGCAAGTATTTCGATAATGACTTTATGGAGAATCGCTTCCAGAGCATGACCATGAGCCCCAAGGATGCAACGCGCGTGTAGCGCTCACCGCGCCCAAAACGCAAAATGCCCGCCGGTATCACACGTACCGGCGGGCATTTTTATAAACGAGCCTTCTATCGACGCAAACCTCTACGCCTCGCGCTCGACCTCACTCACACATTCGTTCTTGATGGTGCCAACGAGCGCCTGCAGCGCATCGACCACGTGCGGGCGAATGTCCCCGCCAATGAGCACGAGCATGATGTCGTCACCTACGGCAAGCTCGCCGCTTGCCAGCCACACGCGCACATAGCCGATACCCGGCATCGCGCGCGTGGCCTCGATAGCAGCCTGCACCTTCTGAGCATCGAAGCCGAACACCATGCCGCCCACCTTGTGGCCCGGCGCCACGCCATCGGTCTCGACACCGCGCGCCTCGGCCTTGGGCGTCGCGCGCACCACACCGTTATGTGTCAGATACATACCGCACGCAGGTGCCGACGAATCGGCCTTGGCCTCGCGCAGCCAAGCATCAACCGAAGGCATCGTTTTGCCATTCTCGAGCATCATTTCTCCCTTACGGGGGTGCGGACGATTTCTTGGACCGCGCCTAGGCGTATCCAAGCTTCCTGCGGT